>JBCCEW010000023.1 GCA_039030075.1 Myxococcota bacterium
AGCCCAGCCCGCTGAACCCGAGCCCAGCCCGCTGAACCCGAGCCCAGCCCGCTGAACCCGAGCCCAGCCCGCTGAACCCGAGCCCAGCCCGCTGAACCCGAGCCCAGCCCGCTGAACCTCAGCCCAGCCCGCTGAACCTGAGCCCAGCCCGCTGAACCTGAGCCCAGCCCGCTGAACCTGAGCCCAGCCTGCTGAACCTCAGCCCTTCAGCGAGAGGCCGGCCTTCTCGGCCTGCGCCTTGAGCTCCAGCCGCGCGATGGTGCGGCGGTGGACCTCGTCGGGGCCGTCGGCGAGTCGCAACGTGCGCAGCTGGGCGTAGGCGTAGGCCAGACCGAAGTCGTCGCTGACGCCCCCGCCGCCGTGGGCCTGGATGGCGTCGTCGATGATCTGCTGAGCCGCGATGGGCGCCTTCACCTTGATCATCGCAATCTCCGAGCGGGCCACCTTGTTCCCGACCGTGTCCATCATGTGCGCCGCCTTCAGCGTCAACAGCCGCGAGCACTCGATGTCGATGCGAGCGTCGGCGATGCGCTCTTCCCAGACCGAGTGCTGGAAGATCTTCTTGCCGAAGGCTTCGCGGGTCATCAGGCGCTGGCACATCTTCTCGAGGCAGCGCTCGGCCACCCCGATCACGCGCATGCAGTGGTGGATGCGGCCGGGCCCGAGGCGTCCCTGGGCGATCTCGAAGCCGCGTCCCTCGCCGAGCAGCATCTGGTCGGCCGGAACGCGCACGTTCTCGAAGAGCACCTCGCCGTGGCCGTGGGGCGCATCGTCGTAGCCGAACACCGGCAGGTGACGCTTCACGGTGACGCCCGGGGCGCTCTTCTCGCAGAGGATCATGCTCTGCTGCTTGTGGGCGGGACCGTCGGGGTCGCTCTTGCCCATCACGATCATGATCTCGCAGCGCGGGTCGAGGATGCCCGACGTCCACCACTTGCGGCCGTTGATGACGTAGTGGTCGCCGTCGCGTTCGATCCGCGTGCAGATGTTGGTGGCGTCGCTCGATGCCACGTCGGGTTCCGTCATGGCGAACGCCGAGCGCATCTTCCCTTCGAGCAGCGGCTTCAGCCAGCGCTCCTTGTGGGACTCGTTGCCGTAGCGCTCGAGGACTTCCATGTTGCCGGTGTCGGGCGCGGCGCAGTTGAACACCTCGGGCGCGAAGCCGACGCGGCCCATCACTTCACAGAGCGGCGCGTACTCGAGGTTCGTGAAGCCGGCGCCCAGTTCGCTCTCGGGCAGGAAGATGTTCCACAGGCCTGCAGCCCGCGCCTTCTCCTTGAGCTCTTCGATGATCGGCGGGATCTGCCAGCGATCGGTTCCGAAGCTCTTCATCTGCTCGTGGTAGGTCACTTCGTTCGGATAGACGTGCTCGTCCATGAACGCGTTGAGCTTGTCGAGCGCGAACTTGGTCTTGTCGCTGTATTCGAAATCCACCGGGGGCTCCTTTGGGCAGGCCCCGGGGCACCAGAGCCCGGGGCCCGCACACGCTACCGGCTGGGCCGATGGCCTGCGAGCGAAGTCGATTTTCCAAACTGCGTTCTGGGCCCCTCATGGGGATTTGCCCATTTTTTGGCCTTTTTATCGCCTGCAGGAGCTTTTCTAAATCCCTGTTTTTCATTAGTTTTCCGACCGCGGGCCAGGTCTGCGCAGGGCGCCCTTCGGGCTTGTGATGCGCGCCACAGAATGGATGGACGGTCTGGCCGTTTATCCCGTTGCGATCGCTGGAAGGCGTTGGGGGGAACCACGCTTCCAGGGGTCACGATCGGAGGTCGTTCCGCGATGCGGAGCCCGTACACCCAGCAGAAGTTCACGTTGCAGGCGCTCACCCTCTGGGCTTGCGCAACCTTCCTCGTCGCATGCGGCGGGGGTGGGGGCGGTGGCGGAGGCGGTGCGCCCGTCACGTCCGCAGCGACCGGCGCCTCGGCCGTCAGCCTCGCGTGGGACGACGCCAGCGGTCCGGTGGCCGGCTACTCGGTTCTCGTCGAGCGCGACGCGTCCGGTATCTTTCATCACGAGGCCGACGTCCCGTCGGCCGCGGTGACTTTGAACGGCGATCCCGGCCAGCAGGCGCGCATCGTCGTGATTCCCTTCGACTCGGGCGGAACGCGCGGGCCGGGCTCGCTGGCGTCCGATCCGTTCCAGTTCCCCGACGACGATCCCGACGCGATGGCTGCGGCGGTGGCGAGCATGCCGACTCCGCCGCCGCCGGCGACCGTCGCCGCGCCCGTGGCGGCCCCGGCTGCACAGGAACCTTCGACCGAAGCGACCGACGGTGGCCTCCTGCAGGCGACCGACCTGGTGGGTCGCCTCGTGTGGGAGGGCGGCGATGCCATGCGCGTCACCGATGCCTCCCTCGACACCCTGCTGCTCTTCGCTCGCCCGACGCCGGACCACAACCTCGTGGCGCTGTCGGACTTCGATGGGGACGGCGTGGGTGATCTCTTGTGGGCGAACGGCGACGGAGAGGTCGCTTTCACCCCGGCCTCGGCGCTCGCCGAGGATCCTTCGGAGACGCCGCTGGTGTCCCTCGGCACGCTCGACGCCGGTCAAACGGTCGCCGGGGCGGATGACTTCGACGGCGATGGCCTGGGCGACGTGCTCCTGACGAGCACCGACGGCAACGCTTCGCTGTGGCTGACCGACGCGGGGGGCGCGGTCGAAACCGTGGCCGCGGGCACGGTCGGCGACGCCACGTTGGCGGGTACCGGCGACTTCGATGGCAACGGGACCGCCGACGTCGCTTGGCGCAGCAGCGCCGGTGCGCTGGTCTTCTGGCTGATGGACAGTGGTGCGCCGAACGGCAGCTTCACCATCGAGCTCGAGGCTGGCTTCGATGTCGCCTCGACCGGTGACTTCGATGGCAACGGCACGGCCGAGGTCGCCGTGCGGGACGCTTCGGGCGCGGTGTCGATCCTCTACCCGCTGGCGACCCCGGTGGCCGTGGAGGGCACCGATGTCGTGGGTGCGGACGGCCTGGCGCCGGCCGGCGCCTCGGACATCGACGGCGACGGCACCCAGGACCTCGTCTGGGTGAGCAACAGCGAGGTCCGTACGGCCTACCTGCCGGGTCAGGATCTGGCACCGCTCGATCCCGAGTCGCCCTGGCAGCTCGTCGCACTGATCCCGTAGCGGCGACCGCCGCCTCCGGGAGGCGGCACCGCTCTGATTGGAAGCGCGCCCGCGGTCGTCCCTCGACGTCCGCGGGCGTGGCGTTTCAGCTCGTCGCCGGCTTCAGCTTGTAGCGGATGGGCAGGTGCTTCACGCCGCCCACCAGCTGCGAGTGCAGGCGCGACACCGGACCGGCCAGCTCGATCTCCTCGAGCCGCGGCAGCAGGTGCTTGTAGGCGATCTGGAGCTCGAGACGCGCCACGTGCGAGCCCAGGCAGAAGTGCTCACCCACACCGAAGCCGATGTGGGGGTTCGGCACGCGATCGATCCGGAACTCGAAGGGGTCGTCGAAGACGTCCTCGTCGCGATTCGCGGAGGGGTAGAAGAGGCCCACCGCCTGACCTTCCTCGATCTTCTTACCCCGCATGACGACGTCGCGGGTGGCCGTGCGCGAGAAGTGGATGATGGGGCTCGTCCAGCGCACCACCTCTTCCACCGCGGGCACCAGGAGGTCCGGGTTCTCCTGGAAGCGACGCAGCTCGTGCTGGTGCTCGATGAACGCGAGCAGGCCGCCGCTGGTGGCGTTGCGGGTCGTCTCGTTGCCGGCGATCACGATGATGAAGCACCAGGCGATCACGTCGATCGGCGGGAGCGGCTTGCCTTCGAACTCGAGCTGGGAAAACAGGGTGACGAGGTCGTCGGCCGGGTTCTTGCGCTTTTCCTCGATCAGGTTCGTGAAGTAGCTGAAGAGCTCGACCTGGGCCTGCTGGGCCGTGGCCATGCGGTCGCCGCCTTCCACCTGGTACTCGGGGTCGCCGGCGCCGATCGTGCGGTTCGTCCAGTCGAAGAGCAGGCGCCAGTCTTCGCGCGGGACGCCGAGCATCCAGGCGATGACGGCGATCGGGAGCGGCGCGGACACCTTCTCGACGAAGTCGCATTCGCCCTCGGGCCCCTCCGCCATCAGATCGTCGACGATCTCCTTGCCGATCTGTTCGATGTCTTCGTGCATGCGCTTCAGGTACCGCGGGGTGAAGCGCTTGCTGACCATCTGGCGGTACTGGCCGTGCTTCGGCGGGTCGAGCTGGATCAGCGTGTCCGGGAAGGGATTGTCCTGCTCGGGCTCGTGCTGGATCACCAGTCGCGGATTGCTGATGAAGTTCTCCGGCTGCTTGCTGATCTCGACGATGTCCGAGTGCTTCGTGATCGCCCAGAAGTGGACGCCTTCGGTCTCGGTCCACCAGGAGATCGGTTCTTCGGCGCGCAGTCGCGTCCAGATGTCGTGGGGATAGCCTCGCTCCACGTACTCCAGGGGGTGAACGATGTTGCGCGGGCGTGCGGCGCTGGCTTCGGCCATGACAGTCTCCTCGGCAAGGCCGCCAGTGTATCGGCGCTCTCACCCACGCGCAGGAGCCGGCAGGCGCTCACAGAGGAGTCGACAGGAGGTCAGGCGAGCAGAACCAGCTGGGAGCGCGCCGCTCCGGGAGGATCGCTGCGCGAACTCCCGGCTGGAGTCAGCCGTAGTGCCAGGACCGCTCGGGAGCGTGACCATCGGCCCACTCCATGCACTGCACGTCGAACCAGAGAGGCAGCAGGAAGCGCACATAGAAGGCGTGCACGGTGACCGCGCCCTGATCGAGGTCGTCGTACTCCTTGGTCTCGACCCGGATGTCGCGCTCCTGCCAGCGCTTCACCGCCTCGAAGGCCCGGTCGACCTCGACGCGGGTGTCGAGCAGCAGACCCAGATGGTCGAACCCGGGCACCCGCACGGGGCGCCGGCTCTCGACCACGAGCACGAACTGGCTGGTCTCGGGATCCGTCCGGAGCAGCAGGCCCTCCTGGCCCAGGATCGGCACGTCGAGCGTCTCCCAGCCGAAGACCTCGCCGTAGAACTGGCCGATCTCGGCGCGAGTCTTCGCGTCGAGGGTGCCGCGGGGCACGGTCAGCTCCATGTGGTTGAAGCGAAGGGTCATGCGGGCGCTCTCCTCGCCGCCATCCTAGCCCGGCCCGGGTCGCCGGCGAAGCGATCTTTCCCGGGCCGATTGCCCCGGGGCCGGGGGGGTGAGAAGATCCCCGCCCATGATCGGAGACCCGGAACTCACGCCCGTTCGAGACGCCCACCGCTTCGACGAGGGGGCCCTGGCGACCTACCTCGACGGGCTCCTGGGAGGCACCCAGTCCCTCGCGATCCGCCAGTTCGAGGGCGGCCAGTCGAACCCCACCTACCTCGTGGAGCGGGGCGGCGAGCAGTTCGTCCTGCGCAAGAAGCCGCCGGGGAAGCTCTTGCCCTCGGCCCATCAGGTCGACCGCGAGTACCGGGTGATGACGGCGCTTCGCGAGACCGACGTGCCGGTGCCCGAGACGCTGGTGCTCTGCGAAGACGACGCGGTGATCGGCACCTCCTTCTTCTTGATGCGCTTCGTGCCCGGGCGTGTGATCGCCGACATGGTGCTGCCCGGTTTCGAGACAGCCGAGCGCAGCGCGCTCTACGAGGATCTCGCGCGGGTGATGGCCGCGCTCCACACGGTCGACCCGGAGACGGTGGGGCTCGGCGACTTCGGCCGCCCGGGCAACTACTACGCGCGCCAGATCTCGCGCTGGAGTCGCCAGTACGAAGACTCGAAGACGGGAGCGCTCCCGTCGATGGACGCCCTCATCGACTGGCTGCCGAAGCACATTCCCGAGTCGGACGAGACGCGCATCGCTCACGGCGATTTCCGGGTCGGCAACTGCATCCTGCACCCGACCGAGCCGCGCGTGATGGCCGTGCTCGACTGGGAGCTCTGCACCCTCGGTCACCCGCTCGCCGACCTCGCCTATTTCTGTCAGGCCTACCACACCGAGGCCGTGCCCGGTGCGACGCTGATGGACTCGGACCTCGGGGCGCTCGGGATCCCCGAGGAGTCGGCGTTCCTCGATCGCTACTGCGCCCTTGCCGGGCGCGGTCCGATCGACGACTGGGCGTTCTATCTGGTGTTCGTGATGTTCCGCTCGGCGGCGATCGTCCAGGGCGTCTACAAGCGCGGCCTCGACGGCAACGCGAGCTCCGAGCGCGCGCACATCTACGGGGACATCGCACGCTCGACCGCCGACCGCGCCTGGAAGCTCGTCGAGACGTCGGGCGGCTGACGGCGACCGCTCTCTCCCCGGGTCGTATACTCCCCGCAACCCTGGAGGAGTCATGGCCCCGCTTTCCCCGCAAGAACTCTCGGACCGCATCGAGATCGACGACGTCCTGACCCGCTACGCCACGGGGGTCGACCGCAAGGACTGGGATCTCTGGGAGACCTGCTTCACCCCCGACGCCCACATCGACTACACGGCGTTCGGTGGGGCGAAGGGCAGCGTGAAGGAGATCCGGGAGTGGCTCGAGAAGACGATGGTCCTGTTCTCGATGAGCCAGCACCTGGTGATCAACCGCGAGGTGCAGCTCGACGGCGACCGGGCCACCGCGCGATCCGCCTTCTACAACCCGATGATCTGGTCGAAGGGGCCGAACGCACCCTTCATCACCGTCGACGGCGGCTACTACTGCGATCAGTTCGTGCGCACCCCCGACGGCTGGAAGATCGCCGAGCGCGTCGAGGAGTTCAGTTACTCCACGCGCACGCTGCCGGTCGCCGCCCCGTTCGGAGGGGGAGGCGACTAGTGCGCTGGCTCGGTGCCATCGCCTCTGCGTTGCTGTTCGCCGCCTGCGCAACGTCGCCGCTCGGCCGATCCCAGCTCATGCTGGTCTCGGACGCACAGATGGATCAGATGGGCGTCCAGGCCTTCGAGCAATTGAAGGCGGAGCAGAAGGTCTCGACGGATCCCGCTCAGAACCGCTACGTGGTCTGCGTCGCCAGGGCGATCCTCACGGCGCTGCCCGCCGGGCAGGGGCAGGGCGCCTGGGAAGTCCGCGTCTTCGATGACGACTCGGCGAACGCCTTCGCGCTCCCCGGCAAGAAGATCGGGGTGCACACGGGCCTCTTGAAGGTCGCGAGGAACCAGCACCAGCTCGCGACGGTGATCGGCCACGAGGTGGCACACGTGCTCGGACGCCACAGCGGAGAGCGGGTATCGGCAGAGATGCTGAAGCAGGGCATCGCGCAAGGCGCCTCGACTCTCGTCGGGGCGGCAGGAGATCCCTCGAGTCCGCTGCATGGTGCGGCGATGCAGGCGCTCGGGATCGGCGTCAACCTCGGAGGACTCGCCTATGGGCGCGGCCATGAGAGCGAGGCCGATGAGTACGGTTTGAGGCTCATGGCTGAAGCTGGCTTCGACCCGCGCGAGAGCGTGCCGCTCTGGCGCAACATGGACGCCGCGAATCAGGGCCAGCGCCCGCCCGAGTTCCTATCGACGCACCCTTCGCCAGAGACGCGTATCGCGGATCTCTCTCGGCAGATCCCCAAAGAGCTGCCCAAGATGCAGCGTGCGCGCGCGTCGGGTCGCAACCCGCGCTGCGGCTGATCGCCCCGGTTTCCCCGGAAAGCGGCTCGCCCGCGCGCTACCGTCCACGCGAACCCCCCGTTCCCGTCCTCCGTCGGAAATCCGACGTGAGCCGCATCTACGACCTGTTGGCGCGTGTCTACGACACGCCCGATCACCTCGAAGTCACCCACGCGTTCGACGCTGCGGTGCGACCGTTCGTGCAGGCGCGTCCCCGCGGCAGCTGGGTCCTCGACGTGGCGTGTGGCACCGGCGTGTTGGCCGAGCGCCTGGGGCGCGCACGTGTGCCCGTCGTCGGTGTCGACGGATCGAAGGCGATGCTCGCGATCGCGAGACGCCGCTGTCGCGGGCTCGGCGGTCGCGTGCGCTTCCGCCGCGCGGACCTCGCCCGCTTCCAGGTGCGCGAATCCTGCAGCGTGGCCACCGCCAGCGGAGACGTCTTCAACCACATGCTCACGCGGGGGCCCTTGGTGCGCTGCTTGAGGCAGGTGGGGCGCAATCTCCAACCCGGGGGCCTGCTGATCTTCGATGCATTGAACCGCTTCTGCTACGAGCAGTACTGGGACGGACACGACTACTTCATGGAAGGCGAGGGCGGCGACATCGCGATGACCTGCGAGTGGGACGGCGCGAAGCGCCTCGCGACCGTGCGTATGGTCGGCTACGCGAAAGCCGGACGCGGTCGCTACGAGAAGTTCGAAACCACCCTCGTCGAGCGCAACCATACCGACGCCGAGTTCCGAGAGGCCTTGCAGGCCGCCGGGTTCGAGCGCATCCGGCGCACCCCGTGGAGCCCCTGGTCCGACCAACACCTGGAGCCCGCCCTCGACCGCAACCTCTGGACGGCGACGGTTCCCGCGTGACCGGGGCGGCCGGGACGGCGCCCCGAAGCCGGCGCGGTGCCCGCACACGCGCCGCGCGCCGTCGCTTGCGGGTGCTCGTGCTGACCCATAGCGAGCTCTACGCGCGGGCTTCGATCCAGGGACGCAGCGAACGCGAGGTGCTGCCCTGGCGCACCGAGTACCACGTGGCGCGCGGTCTCGAAGCGCTCGGCCACGAGGTCGAGCAGCTCGGTCTCGACGACAGCCTGGCGCCGCTCCACGCGGCCCTCGATCGCTTCCAGCCCCACATCGTCTTCAACCTGTTGATCGAGCTGCGCGACTCGGGCGGCTTCGAGCCCCACGTGGTCGCCGCGCTCGAGGCGCGCGGCATTCCCTACACGGGCTGCAACTCGGAGGCACTCGTCTTCACCCGCGACAAGGTGGTCACGAAGACCCTGCTCGCGGCCCAGGGCATTCCGATGCCCCGGTTCTTTGGCGTGCGGCGGGGGGAGCGCGTGCGGGTGCCGGCAGAGTTCGCGTTCCCGGCGATCGTGAAACCCGCCGACGAGGGCGGCTCCTATGCCATCGCCCAGGGCTCGGTGGTGCGCGGCATCGCCGGTGTGGAGCGGCGCGTAGGTTGGCTCCACGCCCAGTGCGAATGCGATGCCCTGGTCGAGCAGTTCATCGAGGGACGCGAAATCACCGTCGGGCTGTTGGGCAACCGTCGGCCCCGCTGCCTCCCGCCCTGGGAGACCTTCTTCGATGGACTCCCGTCGGGCACGCCGCGTGTGTACACCGAGCGGCTGAAGTGGAACCCGGACCACCGCCGCGCCAGCGGCGTCGAAACCGGGCTGGCCCGCCGACTGCCACGCGGAGTGCGCGCCGCCCTGGAGCGCATCTCGCGCTCGTGTTGGAGCGTGCTGCGTCTATCGGGGTTCGCGCGCATCGACTTCCGCCTCGATGCGACCGGCGCGCCCTACGTGATCGACGTGAACGCGAACCCGGACGTGGACTTCCACGAGGACTTCGCGCGCGCGGCGGCGCGCGACGGGTTGCCGCCCCGCGCGCTCCTGCAGCGTCTGCTCGACCTGGGGCTCCGCTACCGCCCCCACTGGGTTCGCTAGCCGCGGGCTAGGCCTCGCTCACGACGTTGTAGGTGCGGACCGCGATCAGTCCCAGACCCACCAGGAACGCCACGAACCCGACCGGGGGTCCGAGGAACGGAACCATCGCGACGGCGAGGAGCAGGAGTAGCCCCAGGGCAAACGACTTGCCGAAGTCGAAGAAGCCGTCTCCGGCCGGCGGGAAGAGCCAGCGCCCCAGCCACGCGCCGATCACGACGTCGGCCGTGTAGATCGCGGCGATGTAGAGGAAGAGGCCCGCGATCGCGAGGGGCAAGCCGATGATCGTCAGGCCCACCGCCAGCAGTGCGATCGGGATCACGACCATCGCGGCAAACCCGATTCCGATGTGTCGCAGCAGGTCCCCGCCCGTGACCAGGCGGTTCTCGAAGACCCCCGGGACGAGGCGGTACAGCACCAGTCCGAACACGAAGGACGCGGCGAAGCCGAGCAGGTGTAAGCCGTAGAAGCGCCAGCTGCGGTACGCGTCGAGGTAGTGCTCCTTCATCCCCTCGACGGGAGTCACGTCCACCTCGCCCGCGATCTCGGCGCCCGCAGACTGCTCGAAGACGTCTTCGACATCCCCTTCGACCCGCGCACGGAAATCGCCGCCGACGCGGGCGCCGTCCCGCAACCGCAGGTTCTCCGCCCAGTAGGCGCGGACGTTGCGTTCGACGGTTCCGCGCAGGTCGACATCCTCGCTGAGCAGCGCGAGGTCGCGCCCTACCGTGCCGGCGATCACGACTTCCTCGACGAAGAGCGCCATGTCGCCCCCCGCATTGCCATTGCTCGCGAGGGTCAGGTCCTCGGCGCCCACGTAGACCGAACCCGCCACGGAGCCCTCGATGCGGATGTTCTCCACCACGCCGAGCACCGCGCCCGCGACGTTGCCGCTGATGTCGAGATCGCGACAGAAGGCGTAGATCGAGCCCCGGATTTCCCCGCGGATCGTGATGCGCTCGGCGGCGACGATCAGGTCCCCTTCGACGACTCCGTCGATGTCGACGCGGTCACCGCCGCGGGCGACCAGCGTCGACGGGATCCGCTCTCCGCTCGCGACCAGGACGTCGACGTCGCGGTGGACCTCGAAGGCGTCGGCGGGAGCCGCCGCGGCGAGACAGAACCCGAGCACCACCAGCAGCGAGGCGCCGCCGTCGAACACGCGCTTCGAGAACGAGGAGACGAAGAAGCTCAGCAGCGCCGAGACGCTGGCGACGACACCGACGGCGAAACCCAGTTCGAGCAGGCCCGGCGCGTTTTCGCGCACCAGAAAGACGAGGTCGAAGGCCATTTCGTAGGCTCCTTTGAGGCGGCGCGGGTGCAGGAGGTCGAGGGATCCGGGAAGACGGGATTCGAGGAGTTCGCCGGTCGCTGCGAGCGCCATGGCGACCCCTCCGATGGCGAGCGGCACGCCGATCGCGACGCTGGGCTCCGGGGCTTCGGAAACTTCGGGCGGGGCCTCTCGACGCCGTTCGTGCATGACCGCCGTGAGCAGCCGGCTCTCCTCGCGCAGGGCCACGATGCGCTCGCGGCAGTCCCGGCAGGTCACGAGGTGAACCTCGAAGGCGTGCAGGGCCTCGCTGTCGAGCTCTTCGTCGACGTAGCGGAGGCTGGTGATCTCGTCGGGGCAGGTGCTCATCGGGCCCTCACCAGCGCGTCGCGCAGCCGTGCGCGACCGCGATGCAGCAGCGTCGCGACCTGGTTCGTCGACACCGACAGGACCTCGGCGATCGCGGCGTAGTCGAGGTCGGCGTAGTAGCGGAGCACCAGTGCCGATCGATAGTGATCGGGCTGGGCGGCGATGGCTTCGAGGAGCTGTGCGCGGGTGTCGGCGTCGATCCCGTATTGGAGCGGAGAACGGGTCGCACTTTCGATGGTTTCCGGATCGAGGGCTTCGCGCTCGAAGAGGCGCGCCTCGCGGCGCCGCCGTCGCAGGGCATCGATGGCCCGGTGGGCCGCGATCGAGAGCAGCCAGCGGCGGAACGGACGCGATACATCGTAGGACGCCAACGCACCCTGAGCCCGCAGGAAACTCTCCTGGGCGACGTCCTCGGCCTCTTCCCGAGATCCGAGTAGACGCCGACACAGACGCGCGACGTCGGCTTCGTAGTGCCGGACCACGCGACCCCAGGCGGTGTCATCGCCGCCGCAGGCCTCCTTGATCCAGGCCTGGACCTCCGGCGATTCCTCGGCCGGCGTCTTGGCGGTGCTACTCCGATTCGAGATGACCGCACTCCCCCGGGCCCATCGCATGGCGCGCCCGCTGCGCGCCGGCATTATCGCCGGCAGCCACACGCCAGGCACGCGTGCCGTCCACAGGCCGCGACTCTCGGACACACTCGACTCCTCTCCCGGGGCCGCGCAAGGACTCGTCTCCCGAGGCCGCCGGGCGCGGCGGCGCTCTCTCGGTTCTACGTCCGGGCCGGCGGGATCTTGCAGCGGGCCGCCGGAATCTCGGCCACGCGCTGCCTCGGGAGCCGGTTTCCGCTGTCTTGGCAGCTATTTACGCCGGGAGCCGCGCGGTGTCGCGGCGGGCCGGTTGTCCTCGACCAGCAGGTCGTCGAGGCGCACGCCCTGGGCCCGCAGATCTTCCACCCAGCGCGGCTGGGGGCCGCGGCCGGACCAGGTCTCGGAGGGGTTGTCCGGATTGCGGTAGCGGGGAGCCTCTCCCTCGAGGAGCCCGCCCCGGGCCCGCTCGCCGTGCTGTCGCAGCCGGAAGCGACGCTGCAATTCGGCGTCGATCGCGTCTCGCAGGGCCTGCAAGTCGGCGTCGGGGAGCTTTGAGAAGTCGGACGCGCGTCGATGGCTCAAGGGGGATCTACCGCCTGCGTCCTCTCTTCGCTCGACGGCGGCGCAGCCGTGTGATCAGGGTCACCCCCGCTCCGGTCTGCGCGCGGCGTCAGGCGTAGCGCGCCTCCAGGTCCGCAGCGTCCTCCGAGCCGGCACGCACCCGATCGACGGCATCGCGCAGGTCGTCCAGGTAGTCGCCGGCCACCTGGGCGTGGGCCGGGGAGAGCATCAGGTGGATGCCCCGCGGCTGGGTCGTCAGGCCGGTGAACCAGCCCTTCTCGGCCAGGTGCTTCCAAACCGCAAAGATGTCGAGGTCGTTCGAGCCATAGCTGAGCAGCCCGAGGCGCGGGTCGCCCCAGACGTGGAGGCCGAGCTCTTCGATACCCGCGATCAGTCGCTCTCGGGTGTCGGCCACCGTGCGCGCCTTCTCCCGGTAGCCCTCGACGCCGAGGTAGCGGAGCACGGCGAACGCACTGGCGATCGCGCCGCCGGGGCGCGTGCCGGCTGCCGTGGGCGTGCGCATCCCGCCCGCCGGCCACTGGTCGAAGGTGAACACCTGGTGTTCACGCTGGTCTTCGGTGCGGTGGAAGATCGTGGACGCTCCCTTTGCCGCGTACCCGTACTTGTGGAGGTCGGCCGAGATCGAGCGCACCGCGGGGACGCGGAAGTCGAAGTCGGGCAGGGCTTCGCCGTTCATCCGCGCGAAGGGGGCGAAGTAGCCCCCGACGCAGGCGTCGACGTGGAGCCAGGTGTTCGTCTCGGTGGCGAGGGCGCCGAGCTCGCTGATCGGATCGATCAGTCCGTAGGGGAAACAGGGCGCCGAGCCGACGATCATCAGGGTCTCGGCGTCGATGGCATCGCGCATCGCCCCGACGTCCGCGCGCAGGTTCGCCGCGACCGGCACGCGTTTCACCGACAGATCGAGCACCGAGGCCGCCTTGTCGAACGCGGGATGGGCGGAGATCGGAAGCACGAGGTTGCCGCCGCGCTTCACCCGGCCTTCAGCTCGCGCCTGGTTCCGGCAGGCCTTCACCGCGAGGAAGATGCTCTCGGAGCCGCCGGAGGTGATGTCGCCGCAGGCGCCGTCGGGAGCCTCGAGGAGCGACAGCCCCATCTCGACGACCTGGCGTTCCATCTCGCGCAGGCTCGGGAACGCGGCCGGACCGAGTGCGTTCTCGGATTGGTAGAGCGCGTAGGCTTCCTTCGCGACAGACAGGACGTCCTCGCCCGCGTTGAAGACGTAGACGGCGGTGCGCGCGCTGCGCCAGTCGACGTCGTGCTTCCCGAACTCGACGAGTTCGTTCTTCAGGGTGGTCCAATCGGTTCCGCGCTTCGGAAGCTCTGTTCGCATCCGGGAAGTCTATCAGCCGTCGCCGGCTTTGCGGCGTCGCGCGGGCAGCGTCAAGCTCGGCCCTGTGACCCCCGTTCGCGCCACGCCGCTGTGCCTCGGCCTGGGCCTGGCCTGCCTGTTCGCGTGTGCGGGCGCGCCAAAGCTCCCGCCGTGCGGACTCGACCCGGCGCGCTTCCCGGGGCGAGTGGGCGAGGTCCGGGTGACGCGGGTCGACAGCCTCGCCGGCGAGCGGGGAGAGCGGGCCCGGGCCCGAGTGGAGCAGGCCGCGCGCGACTGGCTCGAACACTGGGAGCGCTGGGACCCGGCCAGCGAGGTGACGGTGGCCGTCGAGCTCCGAGATCTCCGCCTGCGCGGATCCCTCACGACCTGGCTGTTCTCGGCGGTCGCCCCGCCGGATCGACTTCGGGCCGGGGTCGAGACGAGCGAAGGCGGCAACCGGGAGCGCTGGCCCGAGCTCACCGTCGAGAGCGGGCTCTCCGGCTTCTCCTGGCGGGACCCGGAAGCCCGGTCGGAACGTCTGGCCCGCCGTCTCGGACGGCGCGTCGCCGAACTGTCGCTTGCCGGTGCAGGAACCGGCAGCCCGCCCCCGCAAACGGGGTCGCTGCCGCGGACTTCGGGGGCTGGCGAAACGGCCGCCGGGGGGTGCCTCTAGCTCGGGCACCGGCCCGCCGATACGTCCTCGAGCAGCGGAGGATGCGGCGATGGCCGAGCAGCCCGAACGCAAACACGCGATCTTCAAGGTCAAGGCCGAGGGAAAGACGCGACTGGTGGTCTTCGACACCCAGGATCTGTCGCTGGGGCGCGCCCCGGAGAACGACCTGGCGATCGACGACATCGAGATGTCGCGGAAGCACGCCCTGTTCGTGCGCGAAGCCCAGGAAACGCGGGTGCGCGATCTCGGAACCTCGAACGGAACCGAAGTGAACGGCACGACGGTGCCGGAAGCCGCACTGCAGCACGGCGACACGATTCGGATCGGCGAAGTCGAGATCACCTATGCCGAGACGGCGCGCAACCCGGCGACGCTCGGCACGGCGCTCGAGTACGCATCCCAGCTGAAGGGCTTCTCGAACCCGATGGCGGGCGGCGACGGCGAGGCGACGATGCTGGGCCTCGGCGGTGGGGGCGAGGGCGAAGACCTCGACATCCGGCCGGCCGGAGACTTCGAATACGACCTCCACGACATGAGCGCCCCCGGCGACGCGCCGCGCGATCTCGACGCGGATCTCGCGAGCCTCGGGGACAGCCTCGAGTTCGATGGACCCGCGGCCCAGCCGGCCGCCGACGAGGTCTGGGACCTCGATGACGACGTTCCGGCGAAGCCGGCACCCACGGGAACGACGACGCTGACCCTCGAGATCGACGGCCTCGACGGCGACCTGCGTCGCGTGGTCGAGGGTTTGGCTGGGAAGGTGCTGTCGCTGCCGCAGCTGCGGATCCGCATCAAGAGCGACGACCTCGACTAGTCACGCGGCGCAGCGGTCGGTCGCGATGTCGCCGACCGGCGCGATCCCGATCTGAACCGCGATCGCGTCAGTCTGCGTCGGACTTCGAGAGCAGCTCGACCAGGCGGTCGCGCAGCGCATGACCGGTCGCGTCGGTCCGTGACACCGGGAGCCAGCCGCGCTCGACGAGCGGGGCCAGCTCCGCCTCATCGTCGTGGAGCGCGAGCACGGGCAGGCCCAGCGGAAGCTCCGGCGGCAGTGCGTCGGCAAACGCATCGGCGACCAACAGCGCATCGAACTCTTCCCCGTGCGCGGCCAACGCCGACACCAGGGCCTCGCGGTCACGGGCTTCGATCACGTCGACGTGGGCCGACCCGAGCTGGATCGCCGCGTCTCGGCGCAGCGCGTCGTCGGGCTCGGCCACGAGCAAGAGCGCCTTCGCGCTGCGCGAAGGCCCGTCCGGAGCGATCGGCAGGGCGACGCGAAAACAGGTCCCGCGACCCGGCTGACTCCGGACATCGATGGCACCGCGGTGCCCCTGCACCAGGCCGAGCACCGCGGAGAGTCCCAACCCGTGGCCCGAGTGTTTCGTCGAGTAGAAGGGTTCGAAGATGCGTTCGCGGGTGCTCGCGTTCATGCCCGCGCCGTCGTCTTCGACTTCGAGGCAGGCGAAGTCGCCCCCGCCGAGTTCCTCGCCTCCGAGCCAGCCGGCGAGTTCGAGGGCCGGCAGACGCTGGCGCCGGGTGCGGACCGTGATGCGTCCGGCGCCATCGCGGATCGCGTCGGCGGCGTTCATCACCAGGTTCATCAGGACGCGCTCGAGCTGGACGAGGTCGGCGCGCACCGGGAGCCGCACGTCGGCCAGGTCGAACTGCAGCTCGACGTGTCGCGGTACCGCCGCCTGCATGAGATCGCGGAGCGATTCGGTCTGCTGCGAGAGGTCGACCCGCCGCACCTCGGGCGCGCGCCGGCCAGCGTAGTCGAGCAGCTGTTTCACCAGTCGGGCCGCGCGATCGGCGGCCTCCTCGGCGTCTCCGAGCGCATCCTGGCGTTCGGGGACGTCGAGCTCACTGCGCCGCGCGAAACGCACGCTGCTCGAGATCACGGCGAGCAGGTTGTTGAAGTCGTGGGCGATGCCGCCGGCGAGGACACCGAGGCTCTCGAGACGTCGGGCTTCCTGCAGCTGGAGTTCGAGTCGCTCCTGCTCGAAGCGGGAACGCTCGAGGTCGGTGACGTCTCGCACGATGCACTGGAACGCCAGCGCGCCTTCGTAGCGGGTGAGGTTTCCGGCTCCCTGCACGTGGCGCTCTTCGCCGTCGAGGCCGCGAATCCGCAGATCGATCGTGCGGGGCGCTCGTTTGGGATCGCTCGAGCGCGTGAAGTAGTCGCGCACCGTCGCGATCGCTTCGGGACTCAGCAGGTTCTGGAGCGGCGTTCCGCGCAGCTCCTCGGGACTGCGCGCGCCGCAGATGCGCGCGGCGGCGGGGTTCGCGTAGACGATGGCCTCGGCCTGGGTCACCACGATGGCGAGGGGCGTCTTCTCGACGAGGTCGCGGTAGCGCTGCTCGCTCTCGCGCACCCGCTGCTCCGCCTCCATGCGTTCGGTGACGTCGCGCGCGATCGTCATGTGGTGCTGGCGCCCGTCGGCCTGGGGGATGGCGTGGAGCAAGAGGTCGATCCAGCACCAGCGTCCGTCGGCGCGGGCCGAACGGTAGGTGGCCCGGGCGCTCGAAGCGGTGCCCTGCACGACCCGACCGAACATGTTCTCGACGCGGGTGCGATCTTCCGGATGAACCGCCGTGTAGGCGTCTGCGGGCAGATCCGCGGCGTTGTAGCCCATGACCTGGCGGACCCGATCGTTGGCGAACAGCACGCGCCCGGAGGCGTCGTACTCGACGATCATGTCGTGGGAGTTCTCGACGATGCGCTCGAAGCGTTCGCGGTGTTCCCGGAGACGCAGCTCGGCGCGACGCAGTCGGGTGGAATCCTGGGAGAAGACCAGCAGGCGCCGTTCGCCCGCTTCGTCGTCGAGGGGTAGCACCATCGCGTCGAGCCAACGGTCGCCGCTCGCTCCCTGGTGGGGCACCGCGACGCGCTGAGGCACGCCGCTGTCGAGCACCTGTTGGAACGCGTCCGTCAGCGACGCGCGATCTTCCGCGTCGAGCGCGTCCAGCAGGTAGGTCTCTCCGACGGACGTGTCTTCGTGGCCCGGCGAGAGATAGACACTGCGGAAGCTGCGGTCGAGCTCGGCCACGCGCCCGACACCCGCTTGCGCGAGTGCGCGGAAGCGAATCGCATCGGCTGTGGCGGGATCGCTCACGGGTGCCTTCCGGTTCGCGTGGGACAGGGACCCTCCGTTCCCCTTGGAACGCCGGGCGCTTCCCCTGCTGTTTCGACCCTCCCGACCCGCGCCTTGACCCGAGTGGGCCAGGTCTGGCCGGGGGCCTCGCGCGGTGAGACCCCCGGCCCTGGGCCGTCCGGGTTTCCCTGGACGGCCTAGAGCGCTGGCAACCCCTTGAACGCCTTCTGCCAGCCCACCGTGATGGACCAGTCGGTCTCGAGCTGGGGCCCGTTCAGCCACTCGTAGGCGGGGAACCCGCCCTCGACGGCGAAACGATGGGTGCCGAGCGGACCGAGCGGGATGGCGAGGTTGACGCCGGCGAAGAGCTCGAGGCGTCGCCCACCGCGCCGGTTCGGGTCGGCCGTCGGTACCAGGTTGGGGTTCAACAGATCGTCGCGACCCACGACGTTCCCGAACGCCGAGTAGCCGACGCGCGCCGACGTCGAGAACCAGTCCGTCCACGGGACCGCCGCCCAGGCGGTGCCGTCGATCCGGTTGCCGAGCCGGTAGCCGAGCGAGTTGCGCCCGGTCCGGATGGTGGCGATCCCCTGCAGCCCCCAGGACAGCCACGACACCCTGCCGGTGTAGGTCGCGCCCGGCATGAGGTCCCAGGTGCCCGACCCGATCTGCATCGGGTAGGGCAGGCGGCCCCGGTTGAGCGGCGCGGGCAGCGTGTCCTTCCGGCGGATGTTGCCCGTCGGGATCGAGACCCCGGCGTTCAGGTGCAGGTGGTGCATCTCGTCGTCGAAGAGGGTGATCAAGGCCCCTGCGCGGACGTCTCCGATGCGCTCGTTGTTCGTGCGGAAGCGACGACCGTCCCGGCGCAGGTGATCCATCGACAGGCGCACGAAGGGCAGCATGCCCATCAGCGTGATGCGGTCGTGGGGCGCGTACATCGCCCCCACCATGTGCATCTCCATGTCCATGTCGGTCGGCACCACCAGGAACCGGCCGGGACGACCCGGCGTCCCGATCACGCTCGGGATGCTGTCGTGGCGCGTGCTGGAGCGGTTGCCGTCCATGCGCATCCGCATCCAGCGGTAGGAGAACATCACCTCGCCCGCAGCGTGGGTGTGGTCGCCCATCACGCCGATCGGTGCGTGGCCATCGGGGCGCGTGTGGTTGTTCGTGTGGTCTTCGCTCGCCAGGGCGGGCCACCCGATCGCGGTGAAGCCCAGGAAGAGCGCGAGCCAGCGGCCCGCGGACGCACGTCGGGTGCGTCTTTCGATTCGTTCGTGCATCGAAAAGAATGCTCCTCGCGTTCCCGGCACGCGGGAACGCGCAGGCGTCCGCGCGCGCGCGAACGCAATCCGTCTTTCGCAGGCGCGTCGCGCCTGTCCTGCTGCGTGTCTGCCGGTGCGCGCCCCCGGGTTCGGGAGAGCACCGGGGGTCGCCGGCGGGCTAGATCGGGACCGGGTCCGGAGCCAGGAAGACGGCGGGTGCGACGGCCGGCAGCGGCGTCGCTCCAGAGGGCGGAACCGCAGCCGCTACGCGGTCGAGACCCGGACTGGGCAGCGCAGGGCCGAGTCGTGCGGCAAAGCCGCCGGGCGCGGGCCCGGTTCCGCAGCCGCAGCCGCAGCGCGCGACGACCCGGTGGGGCGGTTCGTCGGTGTCGCGGACCTCGGGCGTTTCAGGGGGGTCCGCGGGAGCGGCGTGGGCGTGGTGCGCAGCGTGATCGTGGGGCTCGCCGTGGCCGTGCTTCGCGGCCGGGGGCGGTGTCGACTTCGCGGGCGCGTGTCCGTGGTGTCCGCCGTGCGCCGCGTGGTGGGCCGTCGGGTGCGGATGTTCGCCCGATGCGCTCGCAGCCGGCGGCGACGCGGGCGTGTCCGGGCTCGGGCAGGGCAGCGCCGCCGCGCTCGTGTGCACGAGCACCAGGAAGAGGGCGAGGCCTGCGCGGGGGGTCATCACGGACGGGGCGCAGCGTAGGGGAGGGGCGGGAGCCGGACCAGCGCCCCCCGGGTCGGGCTTCGCTAGCGTCTGGACCCCGTGTCGACTCCCCCTCGGCAGATCCGGCGCCGCGCCCGAACCGCCACGCGCTGCGTCCTTCTCCTCCTGGTCGCCAGCACCGGGTGGGTGCTCCCGGCCCAGGCCCATCGGCTGGCGCCGAGCTTGTTGACCCTCGAGTCGGCAGGGGAAGGCCAGTACGACGTCCTCTTCAAGACGCCGAGCCAGCGTCCCACCGGTGTCGAGATCGTCCCCGCGCTGCCGGACCACTGTGCGCCGCTCTCCCAGCCCGAGTTCTCCACCGAGGCGACGGGCATCGTGTTGCGCTGGCGTGTCGACTGCGGCACGTCCGGGCTGGTTGGCAGCACCCTCGCGGTGCGCGGTCTGGCCGAGTCGGGCACCAACGCGCTGATCCGCGTGGTGTTGCCCCAAGGGCGCCGCGTGCAGGCCGTGTTGCATGCCGACGCCGACGAGCTCGTCGTGCCCGAGCGACCGTCGGCCTGGCGCGTGTTCCAGGACTACCTGTGGCTCGGCGCGGAGCACATTGCCGGCGGCTTCGATCATCTGCTCTTCGTGTTCGGTCTGCTGCTGCTCGCGAACGGGGCGCGCAGCCTGGTGGCGACGGTCACCGCGTTCACATTGGGGCACAGCGTCACCCTGTCGCTCGCCGCCCTCGGGTTCGTGCGGTTCCCGAGCGCTCCGATCGAGGTGATCATCGCGCTGACGATCCTGGTGCTGGCCCTCGAACTCGCTCGCACCCCGCCGAAGGACGATGCGCTGCTGCGCCAACGGCCCTGGGCGGTGTCGTTCGGTTTCGGCCTGCTCCACGGGTTCGGCTTCGCCGGCGCCCTCTCCGAGGTCGGCCTGCCCGAGGCCGAGATCCCGATGGCGCTCTTCTCGTTCAACGTCGGCATCGAAATCGGCCAGCTGGTGTTCGTGGGCGTCGTGCTTACGCTCGGTTGGCTGTTCGCGCGGGTCTGGAAGGAATGGCCACCCTGGCTGCTGCGGGTACCGGTGATGGCGATGGGTGGGTTGGCGTTCTATTGGTGTCTCGACCGAGGCCTGGGGCTCTTTGCCGGCGGTTTCTGAAGCCGCCGTTCCGGGTTCCGGGGCGCGTCGGCGCGACGACAGGAGGATCGGATGAGCGATCGCGTAGAGAAGTCGGATGCGGAGTGGCGGGAGCAACTCAGTGCCGATCAGTACGAGGTGTGTCGTCGCAAGGGCACCGAACGTCCCTTCACGGGCAAGTATTGGGACTGTCACGACGACGGTGTGTATCGCTGTGCTTGTTGCGGCGCCGAGCTCTTCGATGCGGGGACCAAGTTCGACTCGGGGACGGGCTGGCCCAGCTTCTGGGAGCCGATCGCGGAGGGGCGCATCCGCACGGAGGAGGACCGCTCGCTCGGCATGCTGCGCATCGAGGTGCTCTGCGCGCGCTGCGACGCCCACCTCGGCCACGTGTTCCCCGACGGTCCGAAGCCCACGGGGGACCGCTACTGCATGAACTCGGCGGCCCTCGACCTCGCCCAGCGCGAGACGAAATGACCGCGGCACGACTCCGTGGGGCCCGGCTCGGTCTCGGTGCCCTGGTGCTCGTGTTGGCGATCGCAGCGGAAGGGCGGGCCGCCGGCTTCGACCCCTTCGCCGATGCGGCGCGCTACGAGTTTCGGTACCAGGTCGATCTCTCGAAGATCGAGTCGGAAGCCGACGAAGAGATCCGTCTCTGGCTGCCGCTTCCGGCGAAGACGCCCGACCAGCAGGTTCTCGAGGAGGAACTCGCTTCCTCGATCCCCTACACCGAGACGGTCGACGCGCTGGGCAACCGCATGGTGCACCTCCGCTGGACCGGGCGTGCCGCGGAAGGCGCGCGCTTCGAGTTGCGGACCGTCGTGTCGCGGCGCCCGTCGCGCGGTCTCGCGCGTGATGCCGCCAAGCCGGGGAGTCCCGACGATCCCGCGCGCCACCTGGCGCCGACCCGCAAGATTCCCCTCGACGGTTTGATCGCCCAGCTCGGGGCGCAGGAGAGCCGAGGCCTCGACACGGACCGGGCGCGGATCCGGTCGTTCTACGACTACGTCGTGCGCAACCTGCGCTACGCGAAACACGGCGATGGCTGGGGTCAGGGCGACGCGATCTGGGCGTGCACCGAGAAGTACGGCAACTGCACCGACTTCCACTCGCTCTTCCTGGGGATGGCGCGGAGCCAGGGCATCTCGGCGCGCTTCCATATCGGATTTCCGATCCCCGCGAACCAGATGGCGGGCGAGATCGGCGGCTACCACTGCTGGGCCGATGCCTGGGACCCCGCCTACGGCTGGCTGCCCTTCGATGCCAGCGAGGCCTGGAAGGCGAAGCGCTTCGACGCCTACTTCGGAACCCTGCCGAGCGATCGCATCGGGTTCACGACGGGTCGCGATCTCGTGCTCGAACCCGCCCAGGCCGGTCCCCCGCTCAACTATTTCGTCTACCCGTACGCCGAACGCAGCGGCGTCCCCGTCGAGAAGGTGTCGGCGCACTTTTCGTTCCAGCGGCTCGGCGTCGCGTCCGCGCGTGGGCCCGCGGCCACCGACGCCCGCCCAACGCCCTGACTTCCTCCTTCGCTCCGGCTCCCCGACTTTCCTGACTTCCCGGATTCTCCAGACATCCCGGAACTTCCAGACATCTTCCTGACGCGCCCGCTACGCCCGAGAGGAGACTCCCGTGATCCCCGACCGTCGTCTTCGTCCGTTCCTGACGCTGCTGGTCGCCGCCGCCCTGGGTTCCTTCGGCTGCGGCGGGCCCTTTCTGCTCTTTCCCGGAGGTGCGCTCTCGGGCGAGGTCGTCGAGGAGCCGGTCGAGAGCTGGGAATTCGTCGACACGACCTTCATCGACATCGAGACACGACCCGAGGATCCCTACTCGGTCACGCTCAACTACACCCAGCAGGACGGCCAGCTCTACATCGATCCGGCCGAGGGGCGCGAGTGGCTGAACCACATCCGCGAGGATCCGGCGCTGCGCGTACGCGTCGGGGATCGCTTGTATCCGGTGCGCGCGGTACTCGTCGCGGAGCCGGGTCACACGCTCGAAGGCTTCGACACGACGCGGTTCATCTACCGCCTCGAGTCACGGACGCCCTGACACCCGGTGGGTTTCGAGGCGGTTCCTACGGACGACTCCCTCGTCGATCCGCTGCCGGTCGAGCCGCTCGCGCTCGTGGCACGCTGGTTCGCCGAGGCGCGTGAACGGTCGGGCCAGCAGAACCCTGATGCGATGACGATCGCGACCGTCGACGACGACGGGTCGCCCCAGGCGCGGGTGGTCTTGTGCCGCGGTTTCGACGCCGAAGCCGGGGTCTTCACGTTCTACACGAACCGACAGAGCGCGAAGGGTCGGGAGCTCGCGGGACAGCCCCGTGCCACGGCCGTCTTCTATTGGGACTCCCTGTCCCGACAGCTGCGGGTGTCGGGAGCGATTGGCCTCGCGGCGGACGAGGTCTCCGACGCCTACTTCGCCGGGCGTCCGCGCGCTTCGCAGATCGCGGCCTGGGCCAGTCAGCAGAGCGCGCCGGTGGCATCGCGGGACGCCTTGCTGCATGCGCTCGACGAAACGGCGGCTCGCTTTGGCGGGCTCGAAGGCGAGACCCCGGTGCCGCGACCGCCGCATTGGGGCGGCTACTGCCTCCACGCCGAGCGCGTCGAGTGCTGGGTGGGATCCCGGGGGCGTGCGCACGATCGTGCGCGCTGGCAGCGTGAACCGGACGGGACGTCCTGGTCCGTCGAACGTCTCCAGCCCTGAACCCCATGGTAGGCTCGCCGCGGGAGGTCTGTTCGTGAGCGCACGCGCGATCGATTGCTGGGTGAACACGAGCATTGGGGGTGGCGAGAACGCGCCCCCCGAGTTCTTGCAGCGGGTCAACGACGACTACTTCAAGCGCGACGACGACGACTTCTTCCGGACCTATGGCCTCGACGAACTCATCGAGACGATGGACCGGGCCGGGGTGGAGAAGGCGATTCTCACGACGTCGGCCGCCTCACCGGAGGGGTTCGCCACCCGCTACGCAAAAGAGCGACCGGACCGTTTCGCGCTCTCGTGCATGCTCGACCCGAGCCAGCCAATGGAGGCGGTGCGGCACCTCGAGCGCTGCGTCGGCGAGTACGGGGCGATCCTGGCGCGAATCGTCCCGTTCGGAATCGACGTTCCGCCGGGAGATCGGATCTACTACCCGGTCTACACACGCTGCATCGATCTCGGGATTCCGATCAGCATCAACACCGGCATTCCAGGGCCGCCGGCGCCCGGCGAATGTCAGCGGCCGATGCACCTCGACCACGTGTGTCTCCATTTCCCGGAGCTGGTGCTGATCATGGCCCACGGGGCCGATCCCTGGTGGGGCGAGGCCTGCCGGCTGATGCTCAAGTATCCGAACCTCTACCTGATGACGTCGGCCTACTTGCCGCGCTACTTCCCGCCCGAGTTCCTGCATTTCATGAATACCCGCGGCAAGCACAAGGTGATGTACGCCTCGGACCACCCGGCGATCGCGATGGATCGCTGTCTCGAATCGGCGCGCGAGCTCGACCTGCGGCCTGGCGTTCTCGAGCGCTACCTCTACGACAACGCCAACGACGTGCTCTTCCAGGGGAAGGGGTGAGCGACCTCTCGCCGGGGGCACGCGTCGCCAGCTTCGGTCACGCGCTGCGCGGCATCGCGACCCTGATCGTCGGCGAGCCCCATGCCTGGTTCCACGCTGTCGCCACGGTCGCGGTGGTCGGCGTGGGCGTCTGGTTCGACGTTTCGTCGGGGGAGTGGGCCTGGCTCGCGCTGGCGATCGGACTGGTGTGGGTGGCCGAGGCGTTCAACACGGCCCTCGAGGCCCTGGCGGACGTGCTCCACCCGGGACACCACGACGGGGTCGGCCGCGCGAAGGACCTGGCGGCAGGGGCCGTGCTCCTGGCGGCGTTCACGTCGGTCGCGATCGCGGGCTTCGTGTTCGTTCCGCGGGTGCTCGATCTCTGGTGGCGCTAGTCGCCTGAGGTCTCCTCGAACCCCCGGTCGCGCGGCGGTTCGGTGTACGCTGGGCGTGCGCGTTGCGCGCGCGTCTCGCACGCAGCTGGAGGGGAACGCATGGGACTCGTCGTCGCTCTCGCCTGGGCCCTCACTCTGCTCCTCGCCTTCGCCGGGTTGGGAGCGACCCTCGGCACGCTGATCGAGGGGCTCGATCGCTCCCAGATCTCCTGGGCCCCGATCCTCGCCACTGCAGCCTCGTTGCTCGTGGCGTTGGCGCTCACCGTGCACTGGGTGCGAACGCGTGACGCCGGTGGCGGCACCTCTCGGCCGTCGGGGCGGCGGCGCTTCCTGCTCGGCGCGCTCGCCGGAGGCGGTGGCGTGGCGGCCACCGGGCTCGCCGTCTTCGCACGCAATTTCGACTGGTTCGACACGACCATCAAGAATCTCTTCGTCGCCATTCCGCCCAAGAAGTCGCCGGTCTACGACGACCGCTGGGCCGGCGCCGAGGTGCAGTCCTATCGAAGGCTCGGGCGCACCGAGGCCATGGTGAGCGACATCTCGCTGGGTTCGGGAAGCTCGACGGGGGGCCGCCAGGGGTGGGAGGTGGCCCGTGAAGCGATCGACCGCGGCATCAACTACTTCGACACGGCGCCCGACTACTCGGGATCGGGCTCCGAGCTCGCGCTCGGCAAGGCGATGCAGGGCGTGCGTGACAAGATGTTCCTGGCGACGAAGTTCTGCCGACCGACGGGGCATCTCCCGGTCGGCTCGAGCGTCGACGCGTACATCGAGGCGGTGAACGGCAGCCTGCAACGGCTCCAGACCGACTACGTCGACCTCATCCACGTCCACTCGTGCAACAGCGTCGAGCGCTTGATGGACGAGAACGCCCACGAGGCCTTCGATCGCCTGCGCGAGCAGGGGAAGGCGCGCTTCCTCGGCGTGTCGACCCACACGCCGCGTCTCGAGACCGTCGCCAACGCCGCGATCGACAGCGGGCGCTTCGACGTCCTGATGCTCGCCTACCACCACGGTGCCTGGCCCGGGCTCGAGGCCGTGATCGACCGCGCCGCGCGCGAAGACGTGGGCGTCGTCGCGATGAAGACGCTGCGCGGTGGGAAGCACCAGGGGCTCCTGTGGTCACGCGACGAGCGGGACTCGTTCACCCAGGCGTCCTTCAAGTGGGTGCTCTCGAACCCCAGCGTGTCGTGCCTGGTGATCTCGCTCTGGGAGACGCGCCAGCTCGACGAGTTCCTGACCGCGTCGGGGACGTCCCTCCGGCCCCAGGATCTCGCGGTGCTCGAGCGCTACGCCGAGCTGATCGCGGGCACCCAGTGTCGCCCGCACTGCGACGTGTGCCTCTCCTCCTGCCCCGAGCAGCGGCCGATCGACGACATCCTGCGCTACCGGATGTACTTCGAGAACTTCGGCGCTGAGAAGGAAGCGATGCGCTTGTACGCCGGGCTCGAACGCCAGGCCGACGCGTGCGCGGGCTGCGCGGCTCCCTGCCTGGGGAGCTGCCCCGACGGTATCGACATCGCCGATCGCATGCGCGGGGCTCACGAGCTGCTGCGGCTCGCCTGAGGGAGCCGGCGACCTCGGCGGTCGTCACGAACTCCGTGTCGGGACCTGAGTGGTCATCGGGACTTCAGTGGTCATCGACCCCGAACATCGTCTTCTCGTAGCGGTCGGCCGTTTCGGCGAGATAGCGCAAGCACGCGCGGATCTCGGGTGCGTCGGCCTCGGCCGCACGCAGCGTGTCGACGATCACGAGTTCATTGTCGTGGAGGGCCATGGCGCCATGGGGCAGCTTGAAGCTGAGGCGCAGTCCGTCGGTGAGTCGCACCGGGTCGATGTGTTTCGCCGGCCCGATCACCGAGAACACCCGCAACATCTCGGTCTGGTCGAAGCGGAACTCCTGCACCCGGACGAGCTGTCGACGCCCATCCTCGAACTTCAGCTCCACCTGATCCGCAGAGAGTCCCCATCCCTCGCTCTGGCAGACCTCGGCGAGAAGGGCGCGGAAGGATTCGTAACTCGACATGCAGCGTCTCCTGTTGGGTGCAGGCGCGAGGGTAACGAAAGCCGCGTCAGCGTCTGCCGAGGATCCAGTCTTCCAGGGTATGGCGCTCGAGCCCCTGGGTCGGGCTCTCGGTGACCAGCCGGCCTCCGCGCATTACGAGGACCCGTTCGGCCAGGGCGAGTACCCGGGTGAGATCGTGGCTCACCACGAGGACGGACACGCCGTCGTCCGACACACGTCGGACCCAGCCGTTGACCCGTTCGCTTTCGCCCGGGCCGAGCGCGGCGGTCGGTTCGTCCAGGATCAAGCACTTCGCGTCGAGTCGGAGCGCGCGCGCCATGGCGACGAGCTGGCGTTGACCGCCCGAGAGGCGATGCACCGGCACGCCGTAGCCGTCGAAGCCGGGTTGCAGGCGATCGAGGAGGCTGCGGGTTTCGCTGCGCATCGCGAGCTCGTCGAGCAGGCCGAAGCGGCGAACCTCGTGACCCAGAAAGACGTTCGCCACGACGTCGAGGTGATCGGCGAGCGCGAGCTCCTGATGCAGGGTGACGATGCCGGCGGCCTCGGCGTCGCGCGGGGACCGGAACCGGACGCGTGTGCCGCTGACGTGCAGGGCCCCGGCATCGGGGGGCTGCACCCCCGACAAGAGCTCGACCAGGGTCGTCTTCCCCGCGCCATTGTGACCGACCAGGGCCACGACTTCGCCGGCGGCGATCTCGAAGGAGACGTCGTCGACCGCGGCCACGCCGCCGAAACGCTTCGCGAGTCCGTGCGCGCTGGTGACGCTACTCATGCGGTTCCCCGCCAGCGCACGTCGAGGGCGACCGCCAGGAGCAGCGTCAAGCCGATCACCACCTGCCGTAGAGCGCTGGTGACGTCGAGGAGCAGCAACCCGTTGTCCAGGCTCTGCATCCACAGCGCGCCGAGCACCGCGCCCGCCACGCTGCCCGTCCCACCGGCGAGTGAGGTGCCCCCGAGCACGGCTGCGGCGATCACGGCGAGTTCGCTGAGGGTGCCCATCGAGTTCGTGGCGGCGCCGAGGCGCGCGGTGGTGAGCACGGCGGCGAGGCCGGCGAGGACGCCCATCAAGATGAAGGCTCGCAGCGTGACGCCGCGGACATCGATGCCCGCGAGCTCCGCGGCGCGCGGCTGCCCGCCCATCGCGAAGAGATGGCGTCCGAACCGGGTGTGCACCGCCAGGACGTGAAGCGCCACGCCGACGGCGCCGAGGAGGAGCACCGGGTAGGGCACTCCCGCCACTGCGTCGCCGCGCACGGGCACGGCGCCCGCGAGGGCGACGAAGCCGAGCAGGGCACCGCATCCCGCGATCGCGATGCCGACTTCCCAGGCCAGGGGAAGCGCGGCCTCGCCGAGCGCCAGGGTGCGCCGGCGCCGCGTCGACCGCACGGCGACCCAGACCGCACCTGCGACGGCGGCCACGAAGAAGCTGACGCCGAGCGGCAGGACGCCGTGCAGGCCTCCCCCGATGCGGGTGTAGGGCTCGGGCAGCGGGGCCAGGGTCTGGCCGTCGCTCACGAGCCAGGCGGCGCCCCGGAAGACGAGCAGCCCGGCCAGCGTGACCACGAACGCCGGGAGCCCGAGGTGGGCGACCCACCAGCCGTGCCATGCCCCGATCGCGCCGGCGAGGCCGATCCCGAGGAGCAGCGCGAGGGGCCAGGGAAGGGGATCGCCGCCCCAGCTGCCGAGCTGCAGCGCACCGATCGTCATCCCCACGAAGCCGACGATCGACCCGACGGAGAGATCGATGTGGCGGCTCGCGATCACGAAGACCATGCCCATCGCCATTACGCCGACCGCGCTCGTCTGCACCGCGAGATTCACGAGGTTGCGCGGCGAGAGGAAGATCCCGTCGCTGGCCCAATCGAAGCCCCACCACAGCGCGACCAGGCTCGCGAGCATGGCGAAGCGTCGATCCCGCCACGGCGCGGGCGACGTTGCCGGGGTCGCCGCGGTCATCGGACGACGTCCCTCAACGCACGCAGGCCGGCGGACCCTCGCCCGCCTCCGAGACGCCGCGGCACACTTCGGCCCGGGTGACCCAGCCGGCTTCGATCACCCGGTCGAGGTTGTCGCGCGTGATCGGCAGGGGCTCGAGCAACAGCGCAGAGACCTGGCGCCCGGAGGGCGTGGTGTAGGCGGCGGCGCCCTCGATGCGATCGGGAGAGACGCCTCGCGCGAGGGCGCGGCTGACCTCGGCGGCTCTGCGGCCCAGTTCGCGCGAGTCCTTCCAGACGCTCACGGTCTGCAGCCCCTTCGCGATGCGGTTGAGCGCGGCGCGGTCGCCATCCTGTCCGGAGACGGGGATGCCGGGGAGGCCCTGCGCCGCGAGCGCGGCGGAGACGCCGCCGGCCATCGCATCGTTGCTACACACGACAGCGTCTACCTCGCCGCGGTTGCGGACCAGGAGCTGTTCCATCACGCGCTGGGCCACCTCGGGCAGCCAACCCTCGACGTACTGATCCCCGACGATCTCGACCCGGCCGGCCGCGATCGCCTCCGCGAGGGCGTCGCGCTGCCCGGCATGGACGAACTCGGTGTTCGGGTCCTGGGGAGAACCCTTGATGTAGACGAAGCGCCCGCGCGGCTGGACGGCCAGGATCTGTTCCGCCTGGAGTCGCCCCACCCGACGGTTGTCGAAGGAGAGGTAGAAGACGTCCGGCGCGTCGATCAAGCGGTCGTAGGCCAGGACCGGAACCCCGGCCGCGCGCGCGGCCGCGAGACCCGGACCGATGGCGGCCGCGTCGTGAGCCACCACCACCAGCACGTCGACGCCGCGCGCGAGCAGGTTCTCGAGGTCGCTGAGCTGCTTCTCCGTCGAACTCTGGGCGTCCGTCGAGAGGATCTCGGCTCCGTGCGCCTCGAGGCCGGCTTCGAGCGCGGCTTCGTCGATCTTCCAGCGCTCTTCCTGGAAGTTCGACCACGAGACCCCGACCCGCAGTGGCTCGGTCTCGCACCACGCGGGGGCCCCGGACAGGAGCAGCGCCAGAACCGAGAGCGCTGCCGCGCGGCGCGCGTTCCGCAAAGGCGACGCGAGAACGCGTGCAGAACGACGGTGGCACAAGCGCGTGGGCTCCTTCGCGAGACGCTGCAGGCTAACACAGCTACTCTGCCCGTCGGAGACACCGGTGGGGCCGCTTCCGCTTCGAGGCCGCCGGCAGACTCCGTCGCGGGAGAGCGGACGTGGACGACGCAGCAGGCGAGCGCATCGAGAAGCTCCTCGAGAAGCTGGTGGCTCAGCAGTCGGAGCTTTCCCTGCGCATCGCTCGTCTCGAATCCGAGGGGGACGATGCGAGCGTCGAAGAAAGCCGCGCGGGGCGCGAACGCGTGCTGCGCTTCCTCGATGAGTTCCGCGCCGGCGAGGCGCTCGGCGAACTCTCGCTCGGGGCCTGGATCGCGGTGTGCACCGACCCGCGCCTTCGCGGCGAGCTGCGCACGGTCGCGGCGCGAGAGGGCAGCCACGCCCGATTGTTGCGCGAGCGCATGCGCGAGCTCGGTGGTGCGCCCCGCTACGAGGTTCCCGAGGACACCTACGCCCAGGTCCTCGCGAGTTCGTCGAGCACCGAGCGCAGCGATGCCGAGAAGGTGCGTGACTTCACGCGGCGCTTTCCCGACCCCGACGCCGCGCTGGCGCCGATCCTGCGCTTCGCCGACAGCCTTGGCGACGATCCCGAGACCCAGTCGCTCTTGCGCAGCATCGCCCAGGACGAACGTGCGACCCTCGAGCTCTTCTACGCCGCCGAAGCGCGCTTCGCCGGGGGCGAAGGCGGCTAGGCGTCGCTCAGTCCTCGAAGCGGGGCGGCCGCCCTTCCTTGCGGGCGCGAGTGGCCTCTTCGAAGTTCTGCGTCGTCATGCGCACGAAGAGCTGGGTGTGGCTCTCGAGCTCCACGGCCGCCGACAGGCTGCCCGTCTCGAGCCCCGACCAGATCATGCGCTTCGTCAGCTGGACGCCCTGGGTGCTCCAGCCGTTGATCTGATCGGCGAGATCGAGGGCTGCGTCGACGAGTCGATCGTCGGGCACCGTCTTCGACACCAGGCCGATCTCGGCCGCCTCCTGCGCCGAGACGTCGCGGCCGGAGAGCATGATCTCGAAGGCGCGCGAGGAGCCGATCGCCCGCGGCAGTAGGAACGAGAGGCCCAGCTCGGTCGCGGTCAGTCCGTTGTTGATGCCGGCGGCCCGGAAGTAGGCGGATTCACCCGCGATGCGGATGTCGGCGCCGAGGGACAGACACATGCCTCCGCCGATGGCGGCGCCGTTGATCGCGGCGATCACGGGCTGGGGCATGCGGCGCATCGCCGGCACCAGGTCGGCCAGGATCGACATCGCGCGCGTCGCGATCCGGGTGAGGGTGAGTCCGGCGATGTTCGGCGGCGGCTCCGAGTGTTGGGTGTCGGCGCCCGAACAGAAGCCGCGACCGGTGCCGGTGAGCACGACGCACCAGCAGTCGTTGTCGGCGCCGACCTCCTCGAAGGCCTCGTGGAGTGGCGTCATCTGCTCGAAGGACATCGAGTTCATCCGCTCGGGCCGGTCGAGCACGATCACGCTGGTGTGGGGTCGCGGCTTCTCGATTCGCACGTAGGACATGACTACTCCTCGAGATCTCCAAGCAGCGGCGACGGCGTCCCGACGCTGGTGATCCACAGCTGGTGCACGGCCCGGGTGGCGCCGACGTGGAGGCGCCGGCGTGCCTCGGGGGTGTCGGCGTAGTGATCGGCGCTGGCGTCGGCGAGCACGACGTAGTCGAACTCGAGGCCCTTTGCCTGTTCGACCTCGGTGATCTCGACGCCGGGCGCGAAGCTGAAGTCCTGACGCTCGACGCGGCGCAGGCTCGGCAGGTCGCTCTTCTCGAGGCCGTCGAAGTAGGCCGCGCTCGTCTCGGCCGACGGTGTGAGCACCGCGACGGACGCCAGCGGTTCGGTGCGCACGAGTTCGCGCAGGGCGTCGGCGAGGAAGGCCACGCAGGCGCCGCGGTCGGTGAAGCGGAAGAGCTCGACCGGCGGGCCCGAGCGGGTGGCCTCGGGGGGCTCGTCCTCTTCGCGAATCGGTCCCAGGACGCCGTGCGCGAAGGTCGCGATCTCCTGCGATGAGCGGTAGCTGATGCGCAGGGTCTCGAGCGCGGCCCCCTCTACGCCCAACTCGGCGAGGAACGCACTCCACGAGGTGAAGCCCGTATGGGAGAGGACGTGCTGCTGGGTGTCGCCGGCGAGCGTGAGGCTGCGCTTCTCGTCGAGACAGCCGAGCAGCACCTGCACCTCGATCGCCGAAAAGTCCTGCACTTCGTCGATCGCGACGTGCCGGTAGCGCAGCGGAGCCTGCTTCTTCGCGCGCAGCGGACCCACCCGCAGCTGGAAGGCGCGCAGCAAGAGCGCGTCGTCCTCGGGTTCGAGGGCGGCGTCCACGTCGCCGTCGCCCTCGAGGAAGGCGAAGAGTTCTTCGTTGCGGCGTCGGCAGTGGTCGGCGAACTGGTCGAAGACCGAGGCGCGCACGGCGCCTGGCGCTCGACGCTCGGCGCACTCGCGTAACAGGGCCGGCCGGGTGAGGACGCTGGCCCAGTCGTCGAGGGCCTGGCGGGCGTTGCGCGGGCCGGGGTGCTCGGCGACGTGGCGCTCGAGGGCGTCGAGCAGGGCCGGGTCGAGCTTCAGGCGCTGTACGAAGGCGGGCGCGTCGGCGCGGGTCTCGTTCGGAAGCTCGGGGAAGTGGCGGCGTCGCTGTTCCTTCGCCCAGTCCTTGTAGGTGACGATGCGCACGTTGCCGACCCCGAGCGAGGGCAGCACCGTCGCGACGTAGTCGCGCAGCGCGGGGGAGAACACCACGAACAGGGTGCGGTCCGAGTCGATGCGCGGGTCGTCGTAGGCGAGGTAGGCGATCCGGTGCAGGGCCACGGTCGTCTTTCCGGAGCCCGCGTTGCCGCGGATCGCGAGGTAGCCACCGGCGCGCGTGATCAGGGAGAACTGGGTGGGGTCGATCAGCCCGGTGATCTCGGGGAGCCGCTTGTCGGCGCGACGCCGGCTTCCGTCGAGGTCGGTGCCCAGCCGGCGCAGGGTCGCGTCGTCCTCGTCGTAGGCGCGCAGCGCCGAACGCGCACCGCCCGCGAGCCGCGGCCGCTCGCGCGGCGCCTCGCGCCACCCGTCGGCGTCGGCCAGGTAGACCCCCTCCGGTGCCTCGATGCGGTCGAGCGCGCCGTCGCGGATCCGGACCGTGCGGCGCGCGACGACCTCGCCGGCGCGGGTCTGCCCGCCGAACTCCTCTTCGTACTCCTCGCCCTGCTGGTAGCGGTAGAACACCCGCGACACGGGCGCGTGTCGCCAATCGACGATGCGGACCCCCTTCTCGACGCAGGTGGCGCGACCCAGGCAGAGATCGCGTTCCTTGCCGTTCTCGCGCAGGCGCAGGTGTGCGAAGTACGGCGAGAGCGGATCGACTTCTGGGCCGGAGCGTGAGCGGCGTAGCTGGGAGAGCAGGGCGGTCTGGCGGTTCCACTGCTCGGTGAGCGCGAACTCGTCCTTCCGCTCGCGCCCGGAGACGAGTTGCTCGCGCAGGCTCTCGAGATCTCGCTCGAGGGCGCGTTCGTCGTCGCGGCTCGGCTCGGTACGCTGCGACAGGTGCTTGCGCACCCGCTCGTAGAGCTCGACCTCTTCGTCGACGATCCGGTCCGACAACGGGTTCCTCGAATTCGGGAGCCCGAGAGAGTAGGGACTCGTTGCCGGGGGCGCTTGCGCACCCGGGATCAGCCGGTCGGGGAAGCTCCGTCCAGATCGCGCGCGAGGTCATGCGGAAACGGCGTTTCGCTCGGAAGGCGCGCATCGGCTTCCGGCGTCCCCGCGGTCAGGCGCAGGGGCACCACGCCCGCCCAGTGGGGCAGCGCGTAGTCGGCTTCGTCGTCGATGGGCGGCCCCTGGCGCACCTTCGCCGAGGCCTCCTCCAGCGGGAGGCGCAGCACCTGGGTGGTGCGGATCTCGGTCTCGTTCGGCGGGCGGCAGTGGGCGCTGCGGCCGCGCATCGTCTTCTCGACGAAGGCCGCGAAAGCCGCCTGCTTCTCGTTCACGTTGGTCACCTCGCGCGCCTGCCCGAGCACGACCACCGAGCGGTAGTTCATCGAGTGGTGGAAGGCCGAGCGCGCCAGCACCAGCCCGTCGACGAGCGTGACCGTCAGGCAGCACGGAGCACCGGCCCGGAGGGCGCCCAACGCCCGATTCGCGACGGCGCCGTGGACGTAGAGGACGTCGTTCACGCGCGCGTGGATCGTGGGGATCACGAAGGGCTGGTCGTCCAGGGCGAACCCCAGGTGGCACACCAGCGCCTCGTCGAGGATCGCGTGGACGGTTTCGGCGTCATAGGCGCCGCGGTCGCGTTGGCGTTTCAGGGTCGTGCGAGCGGTTTGCATGGCAGGTAGGCTGTCGTTCTTCTGGTCTGTCGAAAAGGTCCAATTCGAAGAATCTGGACAGACCGGTTGAGCGCGCCAGCGTGGAGGACCTCCGCATGGTCTGGACCCCCGACTTCAGCCTCGCCGTCAGCCGCGAGGGCAAGCGCCCCCTCTTCGAACGCGTGGGCGCGGCCCTCACCGACGCGATTCGCGCCGGCCGCCTGGCGCCGGGCGACCGCCTCCCGAGCACGCGCCGCCTCGCCGAGCGCCTGGGGATCCACCGCAACACGGCGATCGCGGCCTACGAGTCGCTCGCCGCCCAGGGATGGATCCAGACGGCCCGGGGGCGCGGCACTTTCGTCTCCCGTGCGCTCCCCGAGGTGGCGCCGCGCGCGTTCGCCGAACACCCCGAGCGGATGCCCACGCGCACGGGCTTCCCCCTGGCGCCGGCGCCCCGCAGTGCTCCGCCGCTCGTGTGGCCGCCACCGAAGGGAGTCCTGTCGCTGGCGGGCGCAGTGCCGGACGTGCGCGAGACCCCGGTGGCCGACCTCGCCCGCGCCTACCGACGCGCGGTTCTACGCCAACCGCGGCAGGCCCTCGACTACGGAGACGAAGCCGGGCATCCCGCGCTGCGCGACGCCCTCGCCCACATGCTGGCCTCCCTGCGCGGGCTCCCGGTGGGGCGCGACGACGTCTTCGTCACCCGCGGCAGCCAGCAGGCGCTCTATCTGGCGGCGCGCACGATCTGTCGGCCGGGCGACGTGGTCGCGGTGGAGTCGCTCGGATATGCGCCCGCCTGGGAGGCGTTTCGCGCCGCCGGGGCGACACTGGTGGGTGTTCCCGTCGACGACCGCGGGGTGCGGGTGGACCGCTTGGCAGCGCTCACCGAACGGCAGCCGCTTCGCGCGGTGTATCTCACGCCGCACCACCAGTACCCGACGCTGGCGGTGCTGGCGCCGGAACGGCGCATCGCGTTGCTGGAGCTGGCGCGGCGCAAGCGCTTCGCCGTCGTCGAGGACGACTACGACTACGAGATGCACTACGAAGGTCAGCCGCTCCTGCCGCTGGCGAGCGCGGATCGAGCGGGCGTGGTGGTCTACGTCGGGACTCTCTCGAAGATCCTCGCGCCGGGCGTGCGCGTCGGGTACGCCGTGGCACCCCGTCCGCTCCTCGAGCGCTTCGCGCTACACCGGCGTCCGATCGATCGGCAGGGCGACGCGGCCGTCGAAGCCGCCGTAGCCGAGCTGCTGTCCGAGGGGATCGTCGAACGGCACGCGCGCCGCATGCGGCGGATCTACCGGGCGCGTCGCGACCATCTCGCCAGCGAGGTGCGGGACTCCCTCGGAGATGCACTCGACTTCCACCTTCCGCCCGGCGGCATGGCGCTCTGGCTTCGCGCGCGAAGTGGTCTGGACGTCGATGCCTGGGCCCAGCGCAGCGAGGACGCCGGCGTGCACTTCCTCACCGCGAAGCGCTTCGCCTTCGACGGTCGTGCGCGGTCGGCGCTGCGGCTCGGCTACGCCTATCTCCAGGAGGCGGAGCTCAGCGATGCAATCGGGCGGATGCGCCGCGTGCTCTAGCCCGGACGCTCCCCTGAGCGCCGAGCGCTAGAAGCTCCACTTCGCGCGGAAGATCAGCCGATCGTTGTCGCCGTAGATGTTGAGGGGTGCGCTCACGCCCTGCTGGTAGAGCAGCAGGCCGACGCCGACCACGAGGGCGTCGGCGACGTCGTAGTCGATGTCGACGCGGATGATCGAGCCCTCCCGGGTGTCCAGGCCGAGAATGATGCCCACGCCCTGCACGTGGAGCGTGTCGTTCCAGAAGTTCCGTCGGAGCCGCAGCGACAGGGCCGGCGAGTGGCGGCGTACACCGTCGGGTGCGCGGCCGATCTGGCTCTCGTAGTTGAAGAGGAACCGGTCCAGGATCTCGACGACGAAGGTCGTGTCGGTCAGGCCGTAGTACTCGATGCCGAAGAGGCCGTCGACGCGGCTCTTGCGTCCCGCGTTGAAGAAGCCGATGCCATGCAGGTAGGCGACCTCACCCTTGAACAGGAAGCTCCCCACCGTGTAGTTGCCGCCGGCGCCGACCAGCCAGAACCGGTCGTGCACCAGCCGCGCGGGAAACCCAGGGACCTGTCGCCGTTCGAAGCGGGGCGTGTCGTTCCAGAGCCAGGCGCCGTGGAAGGAGATGTCCCAGCCGCTGAAGATGCCGGTCAGGGAACCGGCGTACTCCGTGTCTTCGAAGTGGCGCGGCCGCTCCTGAGGGAACTCCATCGTGCCGGGGTAGAAGTCGCTGCCGACTTCGGGGATGAGATCGAAGCGGAGCTCGGGGATCGCGATCGCCGAGAGCGTCCACTCCTCCCAGTGGGCGTCGACGCGCGCCATGGCGACCGTGCGGCGCAGATCCTCGATGTCGGCACGGGCGGGCTCGCGCTGGTCGAGCGGGTTCAGGATGTCGAGCACACGCAGGGCTTCCGAGCGGCCCCAGGCGACCACCTGGCGCCCCAGCTTGATGTCGAGCCAGTCGGTGAGCTCGCCGCGGATCCAGGCGTCGCCGGTATCGAAGAAGAGCTCGTTGTCCGAGAGGACGTCCGAGGTGTAGTCGTCCCGGCCGTTGATCAGGTAGGCAGGATCGTAGAAGCCGTGGCCCTCGAAGCTCGCGTCCCACTCGAAGGGCAGCTCGAGGTCGAGCTTCAGGTTCAGACGATTGCGCAGGCGCGAGAGCCCGTGATAGTCCGCGCCCGTGTCCGAGCGGTGGTCGATGTAGTTGACCGAGCCGGAGACCTCGACGCTGCCCGAGAGGTCCCAGAAGCGCTCCTCTTCCTCTTCGATGTCCTCACGGTCGACCTCGAAATCGGGTTCCTCGGAGTCGAAGCCACCGAGGATGTCGTCGAGGTCGTCTTGACCACGGGCTTCCGGCGCCCCGAGGACGCCGAGGCAGAGGAGGACCCCCGCGAGCGCACCGCGCACGCGATCCGTCCGAGGGCGCGCTCGCATCTTCCGCTAGGGACCCTTCTCGAGTTGGCGGACGGTGAAAAGCTCTTCGTCGAGGGGCTGGTTGAACTTCACGTCGCGCGAGTAGAGCACCGTCTTGTGCAGCGTGCTCTCCCCCTTGCGCGTCGACATGTGCATCTCGGTCGGCACCCAGATGCCGTCGATCTGCTCGAGCTGCTTCACGTCGAAGTACTTGAGTCGCTTTCCCTTCTTCACCCAGTACACGGCCCGCACCACCACGAAGTTGTCCTGGCGCACGAACACGATGGCCTTCGTGTAGCCCGTCTCGTCCTTCTCGCGGTCGGTCGTGGGCACCGCCTGGATCTGCCAGGCCTTGTGACCCTCGACCTCGGTCTCGCGCATCAGCGTGTAGTCGTAGTGGTCGGTGGGCCGATCGGTCATGTCGGCGTAGGTGAAGTCCGAGCCCATGAAGCTGCCGCTCTTGTCCGAAGAGGCGATGCGCTTCGTGCGCGACAGGGCGGGCAGGTAGAGCCACTGGTCGTCGTCGCGCTCGGGTTCGTCGTAGTCGTAGGTGAGGAAGCCCGTATCCTCGACGTCCGCGGGCGACAGGAAGAACATGATCGACTGATCGTCCTCGCCGACATCGCGCCCGTACGACTGGAGCTTGCGCACGCGCTGGTTCCCGCGCTTGTCGATCAACACCATCTCGAGTTCACGCGAACTCTTGTCACCGTCGTCGCGCGCGTCCACGGCTTCCATGATCTCGCGGGCGCTGAGCTCGGCGCTGGCGGGCAGGGCGAGGAAACCGCCGACCGCGCAGGCGGCGACGATTCGAAGGGTGCGGTTCATGCGGCCTCCTTGAGCATCGAGGGCGTCTGGGTTCGTTCCCCCTCGGGGCCGAACGGATGGAAGGTAAGGACGAGTGCGGGCATCAACAAGAAGTCCGCGATCAGGGCGACGATGATCGTAGCGGCCAGGACGAGGCCATGGATCGCTTCGCTGTCGAGTACCGAGAGCAACAGCACCAGGAATCCGCACACCAGCGCGGTCGAGGTGATGACGAGCGCACGACCCACATCCAGGAGTGCGTCGCGCAGAGCCTGCTCGTAGTTTCCTGATTCCTGAAACTCGTGGCGGAAGCGCGAAACCAGGTGGATCGTGTCGTCGACGGCGATGCCGATCGCGACGGCGGCGATCGAGATCTTCGCGTAGTCGAGGTAGACCCCGAACCAGCCCATGCCGCCGAGAGCCACCAGCACCGGCGCCAGGTTGGGCACCATCGAGATCAAGCCGGTCTTCATGGAGCGGAAGGCGGCGATCATCATGAGCGAGATCGCGGTGAAGGCGAGCAGGAAGCCCTGGATCTGGCTGGAGACGATGTAGTCCATCAGCTTCAGCCAGAGCGCCCCGATGCCGGTGAGCTCGATCGTGCTCGCCTCGACCGGGTTGGCTTCCAGCTCTTTCGCGATCGCGGCTTCGAGGTCGTAGGTCTCGCTGGTCGGGCCGAGGGCGAGGCGCAGCTCGAGGCTGGCTCGGCGGTAGTCGCTGGAGACGAGCTTCTCGGCTTCCTCGCCGCCCGAGGTCTCGTAGAGCAGGAGGTACTGGGCCACCAGCTCGCGCGACTCGGGGATCTTGTAGTAGGCCGGGTCGCCGCCGTGGAACGCCTGGTTCAGGTCCTTCAGGATCTCGACCAGCGAGTAGGCCTTGCGGACGTTCGGGAACTCGGCGAGCGCGAACTGCTCCACCCGCTCGATCTCGCGCAGGACCGCCGGGTCCTTGATGCCGTCCTCTTCGCCCGCGTCGAAGAGGTAGATGAGGTTGGTTGTGCCGCCCATCACCGAGTCGACCCGTTCGGTGACGGCCTTCAGTGGCACGTCGTCGGAGAAGTCGTCGAGCCAGTTCGAATCGACGATGAGCTGGGTCATCCCGACGGCGCATGCCACGAAGAGCAGGGCCGCGCCGGCGAGGATCGGCACGCGGTGGCGAATGTCGAAATCGGCCACGCGCTGCAGGAACGGCTTGAGGACCTCGCGCGGGGCGGTGGAGCGCGGCTGGGGGCGTTCGCGCCCGAAGGACAAGAGCGCCATCAGGAGCGTCAGCGACAACACGAAGGCGACGAGCACACCGAAGGCGCTGTACGCGCCCATGTGGGCGATGCTCTTGATCGGCACGAAGCTCATCGCCCCGAAGCCCACGGCGGTGGTCACGCTGGTCAAGAGACACGGTGTGCCGACCAGGCGGATCGTCTCGACGAGGGCGGCGCGTCGTTCGCCCAGCTCGTCGAGCTTCCCCCGGAACTCGGAGAGGATGTGGACCGCGTGGGCGACGCCGATCGCCGTGAGCAGCGTGGGCGCCGAGGCGAAGCTCATGTCGAGCTTCCAGCCGATGACGACCATCATCGCCACCACGCACAGCACCGAGAGCTGAACGACCACGATCGGGGCCAGCGTGCCGACGACCGAGCGGAAGCAGATCAGCAGGATCAACGCGATCACGCCGGCGGTGATCGCGTTCAGGACCGGCGTCTCCTGCTCGATCAGCCGGCCGTAGATCGCGTTCAGCGGGACGTCACCCGAGTGGTAGAAGCGGATTCCCGCGTACTCGGGCCGGGCGAGGATCTCTTCGATGATGCGATCGGTGACGTAGGGGTAGAGGTTCTCGGTCGCGTCGCCGAGCTCGGGATCGGCGCGCAGGATGTCGAGAGGGTCGGTGCTGGACCGATCCATCTCGATGATCAGGGCGCCGTGGCCCGCGTCTTCGCTGAGGAGCCCGCCGACGATGGTGGCCTTCGCCAGGTAGCGCTCCCGCAGCGCGAGCAACGCTTCCTGGGTCGCGGGAAAGTCCTCTTCGAGATCGCGGATCTCGATGCCGTCGGGAACGCCCTCGATGAGCTCGGCGTTCACGAGGCTCTTCACGTCGTAGACGAAGGGCACCTCGTCGATCAGGGCGTCGGTGAGCTGGGCGATCTTGCCCATCACCTCGAGGTTCCACGGCCCGTGCTCGTAGTCGGGTGCGTCGTAGAGGACGTAGGAGATTTCGTCGGAGCCGAAGTCCTCGCGGTACTGCTCGTAGGCGCGATAGGTCGTATCCGACGGGTCGAAGTACGCCTCGTAGCTGTTGTCGATCTGGGCGCGGCCCGCGAGGGTGAGCGCGCCGGCGATGACGGCGAGGGTCATGCCGAGCACGATCCAGCGGTGGTCGTAGGACCAGCCGGCGATCGTGGCGAAACGGCGGTTCAGGGCTTCGACGAGGTCCGCGGAGCGAGGCGACGACGGGGGCATGAGCCACGGGACGATAGGCGACCGGGTCCCTTCGGGGCCAGGCTCTGGCGTGCCCGATGGACCCGTGAGAACGGCGGTCGTCGCGCCTCGGCAGCGCCGGAGTGCGGCCTAGACGGCCTGCAGCTCCCGGAGCCGCTCGCCTTCCTGGGCGCTTCCCGGCAGGACGCCGCCGAGCATGCGATCGAAGACGCCGCCGTAGCGGGTGCCGACCTTGCCCGCGATCTCCTCGGGGGACCCGACGATCGCGAAGGCCGAGAGGATGTCGTCGTCGATGCGGCGGCCCATCTCGTCCCACTGGCCCGCCTTCGACAGGCGGTTGAGCTCGGGCTGGAGGTCGCCGTGGCCGATCGACTCGAGGACGCCCTTGTAGGCTGGCGTCGAGCCGTAGAAGGCGATCTGCTTGCAGGTGGCGTCGCGGTTGGCGGTGAAGCTCGCGTCGTCCTCGCCGGTGACGACGAAGACCGGGCAGGTGATCGAGAAGTCCGCGCGCGACTTTCCGGCGCGCTCGAGGCCCCGCTCGATCGCGGGGAGCGTCACCTCGCGCACGTAGTTCTCGGTGGTGAAGGCGTGGGCGATCAGGCCGTCGGCCACCTCGCCGGCCACTTCCGTCATGCGCGGGCCGACCGCCGCCAGGAACACCCGAGGGGCGCCGTACTCGGTGTTGGTCGGCGTGAACATCGGCGTCATCAGCGAATGCGTGTAGAACTCGCCGCGGAAGTCGAGAGGCTTCCCCTGGTACCAGCAGTCCCAGATCGCGCGCATCGCGAGGATGAACTCCCGCATCCGAGCTGCGGGCTTGCCCCAGGGCATGCTGAAGCGCTTCTGGATGTGCGGGCGGATCTGGGATCCGAGCCCGAGAATCAGACGCCCCTTCGAGAACGCGTTCAGGTCGTGGCCGAGGTTCGCAAAGAGCATCGGGTTGCGCGCGAACGCGACCGCGATCGACGTCATCAGCTCGAGACGCTCGGTGTGTTCGGCCGCGAGCGTGAGCGGGAGGAACGGGTCGCTCGCGATCTCGGCGGTCACGGCGCCGTCGTAGCCCGCGGCTTCGAGCGCCTTGGCGCGCGCCGGTACCTGGGCCAGGTCATTCGTCATCAATCCGCCGTCGATCTTCATTGGGGGGATCCTCCATCGGTGGGGGACGCCGCGCGTCACCCGAGACGACTCAACCTAGCTGGATCCGCGAACACCGCCCACGCCTGCGTGTGTTCCGTTCCCCGTCGGAGGACCTGGGTGATAGACTGCCGCTCCGCGACGACGGTCGGGCTGTTCCGGAGACGCGGGATGGGGAACGCTGGGGAGAACGGCGCGCCGAGCTGGCCGCACGTCCCGCACCGGTGACGTCTCCGCGTGCTCCATCCGGTTCCACCGCTGCACCTGCAGTTTCGGTTGGGAGGGGACGTGTCCGATCCGGTCTTCTCGTCTGCGCTGTTTCGGTTCCTGCGCGAGCTTCGCAAGAACAACGACCGCGACTGGTTCCAGGACCAGAAGGAACGTTACGAGCGCGATGCGCGCGATCCGGCGCTCGCCTTCGTCGCCGGCTTCGCGAAACCGCTGCGCCGCATCAGTCCGCATCTGGTCGCCGATCCGCGCCCGGTCGGGGGATCTCTGTTCCGGATCTATCGCGACGTGCGCTTCTCGAAGGACAAGCGTCCCTACAAGACCCACGTCGGCATCCACTTCCGGCACGAGGCCGCGAAGGACGCCCATGCGCCCGGCCTCTACCTCCATCTCGAGCCCGGCGACGTGTTCGCTGCCGTGGGCATCTGGCAGCCCGACGGCGCGACCCTCTCGGAGATTCGCGATGCGATCGTCGACGACCCGACCGCCTGGAAGCGCAGCATCGGCGGCAAGGCCTTCCGCACCACCTGGGCGCTCTCGGGCGAGTCGCTGAAGCGCGCTCCGCGTGGCTATGACCCGGAACACCCCCTGGTCGAAGATCTGAAGCGCAAGGATTTCGCCGCGATCACCGGTTTCACCGAACGCGACGCCTGCGCCGCCGACTTCCCGAAGCGCCTCGAAGGGGTGTGGCGGTCGGCTTCTCCGTATCTGCGGTTCCTGACCCGGGCGCTCGACCTGCCCTGGTAGGGCGGCGCGGCGCCAAAGCGCTGGCGCCGGCCGACCGGTTCGAAGGACACTGGCGGCGGAGGAGTCCGCCATGGCATCCGCGAGTCAGAGTCTCCAGAACTGGGGCGAGATCATCCGCACCCAGAACCTGTCGCCGGATGCGGCGATGGACGGCGTGTCGCGCTGGCTGTTGATCACCCGCGCCAGCGTGTTCCCCATGACCGTCCTCTCGGCGGGGATCGGTGGGCTTCTGGCGGCGGGACACCCGGACGCCCACTGGGGCTACTGCGCGCTCGTGCTCCTCGGGTTGACCGCCGCCCACGCCGCGAACAACATGATCAACGACTACTTCGATCTGGCCGGTGGCGTCGACAGCCAGGGGTACGTCCGCACCCAATATGCGCCGCACCCGGTGCTCTCGGGCTTGATCTCGACGCGCGGGCTGTTGACGGCGATCGCCGTCGCCAACCTGATCGACCTCGCCATCCTCCTGTACCTGATCGACGTGCGTGGCGTGCACGTGGCGACCTTCGCGTTGCTCGGCCTCTTCATCAGCGTCTTCTACGTGGCACCCCCGCTCAAGCTGAAGCACCGGGGCCTCGGCGAACCCGGCGTGTTCGTGGTGTGGGGCCCGCTCATGATCGGCGGCACCTACTACGTCACGACGGGCCAGGTGGAGCCTTGGGTCTTCGCCGCCAGCGTGCCCTACGCGCTGCTCGTCACGGCGGTGCTGATGGGGAAGCACGTCGACAAGCTCGAGGCCGACAGCGCGAAGCGGATCCGCACCCTGCCCGTGATCCTCGGCCGCGAGCGCGCGCTCACCGTCACCCGCGCCATGATGATCGGCTTCTTCGTCGCGGTCGCCGTCTGCGTTCTCGCAGACGTGCTGACCCCGTGGGCCCTACTCACCGGGCTCGCGATCCCGCGCCTTCGCAGCGTACTCGCCACCTACGACGCGCCGAAACCCGACGCGCCGCCGGCGGGCTACCCGCTCTGGCCGCTCTGGTACGTCGCCTGGGCGTTCCTGCTGACGCGCACTGCCGGCAGCTGGTTCGTCGCCGCACTGCTTCTCGAAGCCGTGTGGCCCTTCCCCTGGCGTTTCTAGCGCGGGGCTAGCAGCAGCTCTCGGAGCCTGCGTCCGGAGCGCAGCAATCCGACTCCTCGGTGGTCGCCGAGTAGTCCAGCCCCTTCGTCTCGCGCGGGTGTCGGGCGACCGTGCGCGAGCAGTCGAACTCCGCGCGCTCGGCTTCCGGGATCGGCGTGTACGGCTCGACCGGAATCAGCTGGTCGCCGGTCGGGCCCTTCGTGAGCAGGTCGAAGGTCTTCGCGCACACCGCGACGCGCTCACCGCGGCGCAGGACGTGCCCATCGTCGTCTTCGACCTGGCGCCAGGGCCCGCGGTAGATCACCGCCTGGTTGGCCTCGTAGCAGGGGCCTTCCTTGCCCTTCTCCGCGGTGATGGTGACCGACCGGAAGACGATCCCGTCGACGACGCGGAAGGGTTCATCGCTCCAGGCGTCGATTGCGATGGCGTGGAAGCCCGCGTCCTCGAGCGCCTGCAGGAGCTCCTGCTCGTGGAACGCGCCGGAGATGCAGCCGCTCCAGAGCTCGGGGTCGTTGCGCAGCTCCTCGGGCACGACCTCGTCGGAGACGATGTCCGAGATCGCGATGCGACCTCCGCGGCGCAGCACGCGGTAGATCTCGCGGATCAGCTGGGTCTTGTCCTCCTGCCGGACGAGGTTCAGCACGCAGTTGGAGACGACGAGGTCCACGCTGTCGTCGGCGACCAGCGGCTGTTCGCGACGCAGGCGGTCCGACTCGAGGTCGAGGGCCTCGATGTCGCTGCTGTGTTTCACCGGGTGGGCGGCCAGCCAGTCGTCGAGCGCGTCGACGGGGAGGGCGAGGTCCTGGATGCGACCGCGCAGGAACTCCACGTTCGAGAAGCCCGTGCGCTCGGCCACGACCGGCGCCGAGCGCCGCGCCAGGTCGAGCATGTCGTCGTTCATGTCGACGCCGAGGATCCGGCCGTCCTTGCCGGCGATCTGGGAGGCGATGAAGCAGATCTTCCCGCCGCCGCTGCCCAGGTCGAGCACCGTGTCGCCTGGGCGCACGTAGCGCGACGGATCGCCGCAGCCGTAGTCGCGGTCGATCACTTCCTCGGGGATCACCTCGAGGTACTTCGGGTCGTAGTCGATGGGGCAGCAGAGAGCGGCCTCCTGCTCCTGGGCGGCGGCGCCGTAGCGCTCGCGCACGGCCTCTTCGACGTTCAGCGCGACGTTCAGAGTTTCGACCTTCGACGGGGTCGAGGCATCGGACATCGGGGTAGGTCTCCTGTGGACTGGGCGCGCCCGTCGTCATCTGTGTGGCGATCTGGCGACGTTTCGAAGGATCCGGGCTCGCGCCGTGGGGTGCAACCCTCGGATCGGCGCTTGGATGCATTCCTTCCCGTTACGTTTCGACGCCGGGAATGGTTTCACGGCCCACGGGCGGCGGGGCCTCAGCCGGTCAGCGTCTCCATCGTCGCCGCCAGGTCGAGGTCCGCCTGGGAGATGCCCCCGGCGTCGTGGGTGGTGAGGTCGACGATCACGCGACCGTAGACGTTGAACCACTCGGGGTGGTGGTTGCGGGCTTCGGCGATCAGCGCGACCGCACTCATGAAGCGGAAGGCGTGGACGAAGTCGGGGAAGGCGTACTCGCGGTGCAGCTTGCCGTCGACGACCTGCCAGTCGGGCAGCTCGGCGAGGGCCGTGTCGATTGCAGCTCGGTCCAGGGCGACGGGGCTCATGCGGATTCTCCGGGCGCCGAGATCACGCCGGCCTCGGCCAGCGCGTCCAGCTCTTCGCGTTCGAGACCGAGGGTGTCCTGCAACACCTGCTCGGTGTGCTCCCCCAGACTGGGATAGCGCGTGATCGGGCCGTCGCTCGCGGCCGAGAGCTTGACCGGGTTGCCCACCACCAGCATCGGCCGATCCGCGTCGGGGCGTGGCACCTCGACGAGCATGTCGCGGTTCGCGACGTGGGGGTCGCGGACCAGGTCTTCGGCGACGTTGCTGGGACCCGCCGGGATGTCGATGCCGCACAGGGTCGCGCACACCTCGAGCTTGCCGCGCTCGGACGCCCAGGCTTCGAGGGCAGGGCGCACGACGGACTCGCGGTATTCGGCCCAGCCTTCGCGCGTCGCGAAGCGCGGGTCGTCCAGCCAACCCTCGTGGCCGAGCAGGCGCGCCAGGGCTTCGAACTGGTGCTCGCGGAAGATCGCCATCACGAAGTAGCCGTCGGCGGCGCGGAACGCGCCGACGATGCCGGTACGTCCGGCCGTGGCGGCGCTCGGGGGTTCTCCGACCGACCACATGAAGGGCACCATGTCGGTCATCGCGACCATCGCGTCGAACATCGCGATGTCGACGTGTTGACCGCGTCCCGTGACGTCGCGCTGGCGCAGGGCAGCCAGGGTGCCGATCGCCGCGTAGAGCGCGCTGGCGTTGTCGCCGAGGGCCCCCGCCACCACCACCGGCGGCGGTTCGCCGGGCTTGCGGTTGGGTTCGTAGAGCCCGGCCATCGCCTCGACGATCGGCGCGTAGGCCGGCCAGTCGGCATAGGGCGTCGGGCCGTGGCCGAAACCCGAGATGGAGACGTAGACCAGGCGCGGGTGTGCTTCGGAGAGTGCTGCGTAGCCGAGACCCAGCCGCTCCATCGTGTCGGCCTTGAAGTTCTCGGCCAGCACGTCGAAGTGCGGCAGTAGGCGCTTCACCAGCGCGACGCCCTCGGGATGCTTCAGGTCGATGCCGAGGCTCTGCTTCGAGAGGTTGTTGCGCAGGTAGGTGGCCCCGACGCGCCGACCGTCCCGGTCGGTGATCTGGGGGCGCGATCCCCGGCCCGACTCGCCGTGGACGGGGTGCTCGATCTTCACCACCTCGGCGCCCAGAAAGGCGAGGAGCTGTGTGGCGAAGGGCAGGGCCTGCATCTGCTCGATCGCGAGCACGCGGACCCCGTCGAGGGGCCTCCCGATGCCGGGTCGCGACGCGTCGAGCTGCAAGGGGCCCCTCCGGGGGAAAGCGAGAACGCCAGGCGCGCCAGTACACCGAATTTCCGGGGCGCCGGAAAGCGCGGGCCGCGCAACGGGTTGGGAGCGTGCCTGCGAGCGCATGGGCACGCGCCGGTCGATTTCACGCGGATGTCACGACCTTTCGGGGGTTTGGGAGCAACTCACTCACAGCCCCCGGGAAGGGGAGCAGCGCGGGACCCGTGTGGCCGGCGCTGTCTCCAGGAAGGCCTTCCCGCATGCTCCGCTCCCTCGCGTTCCTCGGCTCTGCGCTCCTCGCCGTTCCGGCCGCCGCGCTCACCATCGATTTCGAGACCTTCAGCCACGGCGACATCGTGGCGAACGGCAGCACGGCCCAGTCCGGCTACACGCTCGAAGTCGACCACGCGTCGCGCAACTTCGACCTCGCGGTCGCCTTCGACACCAACATCGCGCCGTCCCAGACCTCGGACGACGACCTGCTCAGCGACGGCGGGTGGAGCGGGGGCAACCTCGCGTCCGACACGGACCTCGGCAGCATCCTGATCCTGCAGGAGAACGACAACTGCTCGGCCTCCAACTGCTCGGACCCCGACGACGAGGGGCGCCGCCCGGCCGGCACGTTCACCTTCCTGCTCGACCAGACCTATTCCCTGTTCGCCTTCGATCTCGTCGACGTCGAGGACTCCACCGCGGAAGCCGGAGAGATCTCCTTCTTCCTGGGCGGTACGAACGGCACGTCGGTGGCCAGCTTCACCTTCGAGGATCTCCTGATGCTCGGTCAGGGCATCGCCTACGGCGACAACTCGGCGAACCGCGTCGACCTCGGCCTGGTGGGCGACTACGACACCGTGCGCGTCCGTCTGGGCGGCTCGGGTGGCTTCGACAACCTGATCCTGGCCGTCCCCGAGCCCGGCACCGCGGCCCTGCTGGGGATGGGCCTGGCCGGACTCGCCGCCGCGGGCCGCCGGCGCCGCTAGGCGCGGCGTTCGCACCGTGCCCGGGGCCGATTCCGGCCCAGGAGCACAGCGGCGTGGTGCGCGTTCGGGGCCCGTGTTTGCGAGGCCCCGGCCCACCCTGTAGAACCTCCGTGCCCCCGCCCTCCGTGGGGTGTCCAGCGAGGTTCCCCATGTCCAGCTCCGAAGCGGTCCAGTCGTTCCACCAGTTCGAGGGCACCCAGGGCTACATCGCCTCCCAGCCCCTGATCGACGCCGTCAACTGCGCGATCGCCCTCGAGCGGCCGCTGCTCATCAAGGGTGAGCCCGGGACGGGGAAGACCCTGCTCGCGCGCCACGTGTCCGAGGGCATCGGGCTCCCGATGGAGTCGTGGCACATCAAGAGCACCTCGAAGGCGGCGGACGGGCTCTACGTCTACGACACCATTCAGCGTCTGAACGACGCCCGCTTCGGCGACGGCGACGTGAAGGACGTGCGCCGCTACATCAAGTACGGCCCGCTCGGCCGCGTGTTCGCGGCGAAGAACCGCCACGTGCTGCTGATCGACGAGATCGACAAGGCCGACGTGGAGTTCCCGAACGACCTGCTCCACGAGCTCGACGAGATGCGCTTCAACGTGCTCGAGACGGGCGAGGAGGTCGCCGCTGCCGAGCGACCGGTGGTGATCATCACCTCGAACAACGAGAAGGAGCTGCCCGACGCCTTCCTGCGGCGCTGCGTCTTCTACTTCATCGATTTTCCGGAACCCGATCTGATGAAGCAGATCGTGGACGTCCATCACCCGAACCTCGACGCGCAGCTCCTCGACCAGGTGCTGATCAAGTTCTACTGGCTGCGCGGCCAGAACGAACTGCGGAAGAAGCCCTCGACGTCGGAGTTGATCGACTGGATCGCCGCGCTGCTCCGCTCGGGAGTCTCGCAGCAGCAGGTCGAGCAGCACCTGCCCTTCGTCGGCACGCTCCTCAAGAACGAGCAGGACACCGAGGCGCTCAACCGCTTCAACGACGGTGGCGGGCCGCTCCCGAAGGACTGGTCCGACCTCGGACCCCAGTACCGGCAGTAGCCCGTGTTCCTCGAGCTCTTCTACGGCCTGCGCGACGAGGGCGTACCCGTCGCCATCCAGGAGTGGATGATGCTCATGCGTGCGCTCGCGATGGGGCAGCACGGCGCATCGCTCGATGGCTTCTACCACGTCTCGCGCGCGTGCCTGGTGAAGAGCGAGACCTACTTCGATGCCTTCGACCGCGTGTTCGCCCGGGTCTACAAGGGCGTCGAGGGAGAGCTTTCGGTCACTGACGAGCTGCTCGAGTGGCTCAAGGACCCGAAGAACTTCGAAGAGCTCACCGACGAAGAGCGCGCCATGCTCGAAGAGCTCTCGCGCGACGAACTGATGCGGCGCTTCCTCGAGACCCTCGAGCAGCAGACCGAACGCCACGATGGCGGCGGGCGCTGGATCGGTACCGGCGGTCGTTCGCCCTTCGGCCACGGCGGCGAGCACCCGACCGGCATCCGGGTCGGCGGCGAGGGGAAGCGGAAGTCGGCGATGAAGGTCGCCGAGGAGCGGCGCTTCAAGGACTACCGCACCGACGAGACCCTCGATCTGCGCGCGACCAAGGTCGCGCTCAAGCGCCTGCGCCAGCTCACCCGCCAGGGGCGTCCCGACGAGCTCGACCTCGAAGAGACCGTCGACGAGACCTGCCGCCAGGCCGGCGAGATCGAGCTCGTGTTCCGCGCCGAGCGCAAGAACAACGTGCGGCTGCTCCTGTTGATGGACGTCGGCGGCTCGATGGACCCGTACTACAAGCCCGTCAGCCGGCTCCTGACCGCGCTCCACGAGACGAAGGGGCTGCGCGAGTTCCGCGCCTACTACTTCCACAACACGCCCTACGAGTTCGTGTACTCGGACGCGCGGCTGCTGCGCGACTCGGCGGTGCCCACCGGTGACCTCTTCCGTCAGCTCGACGAGCGCTGGAAGGTGGTGATCGTCGGCGACGCGGCGATGCATCCCCACGAGCTGATGACGCCCTTCGGCAACATCGACCCGCGGAAGGAAGCCGAGACCACCGGCATCCATTGGCTGCAGCGGATCGCCGATCACTTCGATCGCAGCGTCTGGCTCAACCCCGACCCCGAGCGCGCGTGGCAGCACACCCGCACGACGAAGGTGATCGCGAGCCTGTTCCCCATGTTCCATTTGTCCGTCGACGGCCTCGAGCAGGCCGTGGCGGCGCTCATCGGTGCGCGCAAGGTCGCCTAGCGACCGCGTTCACCCCCAACCCGCAGGAGAGGACTCCCCCCATGCCCATCGAAGTCGGTGCGAAGGTTCCGGACGTGAAGATCAAGACCATGGCCGATGGCGGCATGCAGGACGTCTCGACGGCCGAGCTCTTCGCCGGGAAGAAGGCCGTGCTCTTCGCGGTGCCCGGCGCGTTCACGCCCACCTGCTCCATGCAGCACCTGCCCGGGTTCATCGAGAAGGCCGGGGAGATCAAGGCGAAGGGCGTCGACCTGATCGCGTGCGTGTCGGTGAACGACGCCTTCGTGATGGACAGCTGGGGCAAGGACAAGGGCGCGGGCGAATCCGTGATGATGCTGGCCGACGGCAACGGCGACTTCGCGAAGGCGATGGGCCTCGACTTCGACGGCTCGGGGATCGGCTTCGGTCTGCGCTCCCAGCGCTACGCCGCGATCATCGAGGACGGAGTCGTCTCGGCGCTCCACGTCGAAGCGCCGATGAAGTTCGAGGTGAGCAGCGCCGACGCGATCCTGGCCGCGCTCTAGCGCGCGACCGCGCTAGGTGCGCACCCGCCGGGGGTAGCCCTCGGTCGGGCGCGCCCCGTTCTCGTCGCGAACGTCGAACTCCTCGGCCACGTCTTCGACCCACTGGATCGTCCCGGTGCGTTCCATCAGGTCGTCGCTCGCGAGCAAGGCGTTCACGCAGCGTCCCACCAGGAGCGGACTCTGGGCCTGGGAGAGGTCCATCCCGGTGTGCTTCGCGGTGTCGACGATGAACTCGGTCGAGACGACGCCCGGATAGATCACGACAGCGGGCACGCCCTTGGGCTGGAGCTCCTGCGCCATGTCCTTCGTCAGCCGATCGAGGCCCGCCTTCCCCGCGCCGTAGGACGCGCTGAAGTGGTAGCTCTCGCCGCCGGGAGAGGAGATGTTGAAGACGGCGGCGCGCTCGGAGGCGAACAGCAGGGGGGCCGCGTGCCAGCTGGCGACGTAGTGGGCGCGCAGTCCGATGCCCACCTGATCGTCCCAGATCTCGACCGGGTGCTCCCAGAAGCCGCCTCCCCAGGCCGGCTTGTCGGGAACCTTGTAGACGTTGTTGACGAGCACGTCGAGCCGACCCGCTTCGTCCTTCACACGTGCGAAGAGCGCGGTGATGTCGGCGTCGTTGCCGTGATCGCAGCGAACGGCGCGACCCTCGCCGCCCCGCTGAGTGACTTCCTTGGCGGCGGCGTCGATGGAGCGGTCGCCGTCGACCGTGCGGCCGCTCACGTAGACCGTGGCGCCCTGTTCACCCAGGGCCATCGCCACCCCGCGGCCGATGCCGCGCGTGGCGCCGGTGACGACGGCGATGCGTCCGGACAGAGTGCTCATCGAACCTCGCTCGCGAGTCACGCTTCCGGCCTTCGCGCCTAGAAGAGCGACTCCTCGGTTTGGGACGCCGGGATGACGTAGTAGAGGCCGGGGAAAGCGGGTTCGGCCTCCTTCACTGCAGCGTAGTAGCGACGCACGAGATCGCCCATCGCTGTCTTCTGGTAGTACCAGGTCTCGCTCGCGCGGGCGGCCGGGACGTGGTCCGACAAGCCGAGTGCCGCCTCTTCGTAGTAGGCCCGGATGTCCATCAGGAGCGTGGTGGCGTTGCCGCCGGCGTAGTCGACCTCGTTCCAGGCAGCACCTTCGGCCACCTCGACGAACGCTCGGATCGCCTCGGGGATCGCGTCGGCGTCGACGACCCGCCCGACCTGACTGTGCCCGATGCGCGCGACTCCGCGGTCATAGGCGCCGCGCAGGCCGCGGGCCTCGCCCACCGGTGCGGGCTCGTGCGCGTCCAGGCGCGGCGGGATCGGGCAGACGAGGGGTGCGTCGACCTCGTCTTCGATCACCGTGTCGAAGCCCTCGATCGTCGCGGTGCGGCGCGGGAGCAGCCCGAAGGCTGCGTCGAGCACGCGACGCTGGAACGCCGCGTCGAGCGGGTGCCCCAGCGGGCGTCCGAGCGGGAACTCGCAGTAGAGACCGCGGGGCGGTCCGATGCGCTCGGCCGCCGCGCGGTTCGCGAGCAGGGATACGGTGGCGAGGCCCGACGCTTCGAGCGCCCGCGCGAGCGTACTCACGGTACGCGTGCACATCGGTCAGACGGGGGTCAGCAGGGCGACGTCGACACCGTCGCCGCGCAGCTCGGCGGCGAGGCGCGGCCCCGTGTCGAGCAGGAAGGTCTGCAGCTCGAAGGTCGAACCCTGAAACGAGGCATGGCGCGGGGCGACGCGACCGAGCACGCCTTCCCGCTCCATTTCGGCCAGGCGGTCGATCGGGAACACCACGTTGCGGTCGAGGGCGAAGCCCGAGCGATCCAGGTTGGTGCTGTTGTGCGCCATGATCAGACCCGACGCGTCCCGGTCGAAGAGGCGGTACTCGTGGGTCTGGTCGGCCCAGGGCTCGCCGGGGTGCGCGAGTGCGGCGGTGGTCACGACCGCGACCGTGGCCTCGCCGAGGGCCGGTGCGGAGACCAGCTCCACCGGCGGGAACTCGATCCCGGGCGGAATGCGGCCCATCGCCTCGCGCATCGCATCATCGGCGCCCATCGCGCTCCTCCCGTTCGAGGCGGGCAGCATACGCGATCGCAGCGGCGGGCCGGTGGATCCAAAGCGCGCGTGTTCGGCGGGTCCATCGAGTATGCTGTGCGCGTAAAATGGAGGACAGCATGGGTCGACTCGACGGTCGCGTTTCCTTGATCACCGGTGCCGCAAGCGGCATTGGTCTCGCAACGGCCATCCGCTTCGCACAGGAAGGCTCGATCGTGGTCGGTCTCGACCTCCAGGAGTCGCCCGAGTGGAAGCAGGTCGAAGACGCTGCGCCGGCGTCCGCCTTCCACGTCGTCGACGTGCGCGACGGCGAGGCCCAGAACGCCGCCGCCCAGGCCACCGTCGACGCCCACGGCGGGATCGACGTGTGCGTGACCGCGGCGGGCATTGCGAGCGGCGGGCCGGTTCACTTGATCACGCCCGAGGAGTGGCAGCGCGTCCAGGACGTGAACCTGACCGGCACCTTCCTGTCGGCAAAGGCCGTTTTGCCTTCGATGCTCGAGCGTCGACGCGGCAGCATCATCACCGTGGCCAGCGTCGAGGGCATGGAGGGCGCCGAGGGCGGCAGTACCTACAACGCCTCGAAGGGCGGTGTGATCCTGCTGACGAAGAACATGGCGCTCGACTACGGTCGCATGGGCATCCGCGTGAACTGCTTGTGTCCCGGGTTCATCGACACACCGCTCTTCCGCTCGGTCGTGGGCAACGACAGCTTTCCCGAGGTGTATCGCGAGCGGATTCGCGAGCAGCACAAGCTCGGTCGCTTCGGCAAGCCCGAGGAGTTGGCGGGCGCGGCCCTGTTCCTGGCTTCGGACGATGCATCCTTCGTCCACGGCGTCGCGTTGCCGGTGGATGGCGGGTTCACGGCCGGCCACCACGTCGGCGTGGTCGAGATGATGGGGCTGGCCGGCTAGCGCGCCGACGCCCCCGTCGATCAGAGCCGGGCGAGGATCCGTTCGATCGCCTGGATCGCACCGCCTTCGGCGTTGCTGTTCACCACCGTGTCGGCCACGGCCTGAACGTGCTCGCCGGCGTTGCCCATTGCGATGCCGAGACCGGCTTCGCGGATCATCTCTGCGTCGTTCGTGTCGTCGCCGACGGCGGCGATCTCGGACGGGCCGATCCCCCACGAGGCGGCCAGCCGCTCGAGGGCCGTCCACTTCCCCGCGTCGGGCGAGAGGAACTCCAGGATGCTCCCCTGGTAGTTCTTGTTGATGATCGAGTGGGTCTGGACCCGTGCGCCGAAGCGTTCGAGGGCGCCTTCGCGGAGCTGTTCGAGGGTCGGCTCGTCGGCCATCGTGCTGATCATGATCACGCCCTCGCCATCGCGCTTCCCGAGGTCGTCGACGATCTGGAGGAACTCGCTGGTGTCGTCGACGTACTCGCGCTGGAAGGCGTGCATCGCGTCGATTCGCTCGCTGAGGATGTCGGTGCCGTCATGGTAGGTGTCGATGTACACGAGCGGCGGCGCATGCTGCCGCAGATGTTCGAGCACGCCGCCATAGAGGTGGGGGTCGAGGAAGGCGTGCTGGAGGGTGCGTCCCGACGCGATGTCCTTCACGAGGACCCCGTTGTTCACGATGATCTCGCCGTCGAGGCCGAGGTCGCGCGCGTGGGGGAGGGCGGTCCGGAAGCGACGCCCGGTGCACACGACCACGCGGACGCCCCGCCGCGAGAGCGTCTCGACGGCGCTGCGCACCTTCGGCGTGAGCTTCGCGAAGGGGTCGAGGAGCGTTCCGTCGAGGTCGAGGGCGGCGAGGCGGATCGTCATGGGCGCGCCGAGTGTGCCCGGCCTCGGGTCCAGCGGCCAGTGAGGAGCCAGGCGCTCGTGGTCACCGTCACGAAGATCGCTCCGATGAACTGGGCCATGGCGACGCCCTCGGCGCCGTAGCCGGCGCGTTCGGCCAACAGGAACCCGAGGGGGATCGTGACCACGAAGGCGTTCGAGAGGGTGAGGAGCATGGGGACGCCGAAGTCGCCAGCCCCCTGCAACGACCGCAACACGATGAAATAGACGGCGAAGAGGAAGAACGAGGCGGCCGCGTACCAGAGGAAGTCTGCACCCACCCGGATCACCTCCGGGTCGTCGCTCAAGAGCTCGAGGATCTCGACGCGGTAGGCGAGGATGACGGCGGCGATGCTCCACATGAGTGTGCCGTGGACGAGCAGGCCGATGCCGATCGCGCGCCAGGCCCGCGGGACGTCTCCGGCGCCGAGCGCCTGCCCCACCAGGGTCGAGCATGCACCGGCCAGGGGGAAGCACACCATCGGCAGGATCATCCCGACGCGCAGTGAGATCGCGAAGGCGGTTTGCACTTCCTCCCCGTAGCTCCCGGTGAGCCGGACGAAGGCGAAGCTGGTGGCGACCCCGCCACACATCTGGAGGGTGGGGAGCCAGGCGATCTTCGCGATCGACGCCATCGCGCCCGGATCGGGTCGGAGATGTCGCCGGCGCAGGTGCACGCGGGCCTTGCCGCGAAACAGCACCCACATCCCGAGTGCCATCGCGGCGAACTGACCACTCACGATCCCGAACGCGGCACCGCGGACGCCGAGCTCGGGCGCGCCCCAGTGCCCGAAGATCAACACCCATTCGGCCAGGATCGCGACGCCGAACTGGACGAGCTGGACGAAGAGCGGCGTCGTGGTGTCGCCCGCGCCGCCGAGGATGCTCGAGAAGAGCATCGTGCCGAGCACGCCGAAGTTCAGCACGTAGATCCAGCGCAGGTAGGGCACGCCGTATTCCGCAAAGCTCGGGTCGGGACCGGGCAGGGCGAAGAGGGGCTCGGCGAAGAACCAGCCGACGGCCGCGACCCCGAGCGAAACCAGTCCGGCGAGGGCGAAGGCCTGACCCGCGATGTGTTCGGCGCCCTCGAGGTCGCCGGCGCCGACGGCGCGGGAAACGAGGGACTGGGTGGCGAAGCCAAGACCCATCGCGATCAGGAAGAAGACCTGACGCAGGGTCTGGTTCGCGATGATGACCGCGGCGAGCGGGGCCTCGCCGAGGCGCGACACGAAGCTCAGGTCCGCGATCTGGAATACCACGCCGCCGAGTACACCGCTCGCGACGAGCGGCAGCGCGAGCACGAAGAGGGACGACGCCAGGCTTCCCTGGGTGTGATCGCGATTGCGCCAGCCGGCGCCGCGGGACCGGGCGTCGGGTGTCTCGCTCCCCGAAGCTTCGCTCACCCGCTCTGTTTCCGGGCTTCGAGCTCCTCCAGGGAGCGGGGCCAGTCCTTCTTCAGGAGCTGGGAGAGGGCGCGGTCGGCGAGTAGCTTGCCCCCGGTCTGGCAGGGCGCGCAGTAGTTCGTCTCGTTCGACGCATAGACGATGCGCTGCACCTTGGCGCCGCAGTCCGGACAGGGCTCGCCGTAGCGACCGTGGACCGCCATCTCGGGCCGGAACGCGGTGACCTTCTCGGGGAACCCGTCGCCCACCTGCGCGCGCAGACGCTCGGTCCACTCCTCGAGAACGATCCGGATGGCCTCGTAGAGACGCTCCCAGTCGTCGTCCGAGAGTCGGGTCGTCCAGGTCACCGGGGAGAGTCGGGCCCGATGGAGGATCTCGTCGGAGTAGGCGTTGCCGATGCCGCTCAAGAGGCGCGGGTCGGTGAGCGCGCGCTTCAAGGTGCGGTTCTCGGAGAGCAGGCGTTCCTCGAACTGGCTGCGCGTCGCCTCGAGCACCTCGAGGCCGCCGCGGTCGTGTTCGGCCAGTGCTTCGGCGCCGCGCGCCACATGCAGCGTCGCGCGCTTCTGGCTGCTGGCTTCGGTGAGGAGCAGCGTGCCTTCGGGAAAGTCGAAGGCGGCGAGGCCCATCTTGCGCGACGGCTTCGCGCCGCGGGGTCGCCAGCGAAAGCGTCCCGCGATCATCAGATGGAAGACGAGGTAGAGCTCGTCTTCGAAACCGATCACGATGCGCTTGCCGAGTCGCCGCACGTCCTGGACACGTTTCCCCTCCACGGCAGAGACCGGAGGGTCGACGCTGCGCAGGAGCGAGATGCCTGTGATCCGCGCCTTTTCGAGCGGCTGGCCCACGCAGTACGCGGACAGGCGCTCGCAGTAGACGGTCACGTCGGGGAGCTCGGGCACCGGGCAAGCCTGCCGCATCCCCCGTCGGGGCGCCCGTGTGGGTTACGCTTCGGCGCGTGCGCAACGGCTTCTTCAAGGGACACGGCCTCGGCAACGATTACCTGGTGGTCGACCCCGACGAACTCGACTTCCGGCTCACGCCCGCGCGGATCCGCACGCTCTGCGATCGCCACCTGGGCGTCGGCAGCGATGGACTGCTGGTGCTGGTGCCCTCGAAACGCGCCGACTTCGGGCTGCGCATCTACAACCCGGACGGCAGCGAGGCCGAGAAGTCGGGGAACGGGCTGCGCATCTTCGCGCGCTTCCTGGACGCGACGGGCCGCACGCGACGGCGCCGCTATCGGGTCGAGACGCCGGGGGGGGTGGTGACCGTGTCGCTCACGCCCGACCGCTACGGCGACGCGTCGGACGTGACGATCGGGATGGGGACTGCGCGCTTCGATCCTGCCGCGCTTCCCTGCAACCTCGATGTCCCCGAGCTCGTGGACCAGCGGATCCGTGTGGGTTCGCGCAGTCTGCGCTTCACCGGCGTGTCGGTCGGCAACCCCCACTGCGTGGTCTTCCTGCCGAAGGGGAAGGACGTGTCGTCTCGCGAGCTCCACACGCTGGGTCCCGCGCTCGAGACCCACCCGATCTTCCCGCGCTTCACCAACGTCCAGCTGGTCGTGCCGCGCTCGCGCCAGCGTCTGGCCGCCTGGGTGTGGGAACGCGGCGCCGGCGCCACCGAGGCCTCGGGGTCGTCGGCGTGTGCGGTCGCGGCCGCCGCGGTACGACGCGGGGTCGCGAAGAGTCCCGTCTCCATCGTGATGCCCGGGGGCGTCCTCGAGGTCGACGTCGACGCGGACTACGCGGTGACGCTGCGCGGACCCGTCGAAGAAGTCGCGCGCGGGCGTCTCGCGCCGTCGTTCGTGCGATCGCTGTCCGGGAAAGCGCGGCGGAGCTAGCTCAGCGCGGTTCGGGATCCTGGGCCAGCTCGATCAGGTAGCCGTCCGGATCACGCAGGTAGGCCGTGCGCTGGCCCCAGGGACGGGTCGTCGGTTCGATCACCGACGGCACGCCGGCTTCGACGAGCTCGTCGTAGGCGGCGTCGACGTCTTCCACTTTGAAGCCGAGTTCGAAGCTGGGCGCGTCCGGGTCGGGCGCAGAAAGCGGCCGTCCCAGGGTCTCGGCCATGGCTTCGCGCTGGTAGAGCGCGATGCGGGTGCGCCCGGTGGCGAGCTGGGCATAGGCGTCGACGCGGTGGTTGAGTTGCAAGCCGAGCCGCCCGGTGTAGAAGGCGAGACTCCGGTCGAGATCGTTGACGATCAACACGACGTAGTCGGCGGCGAAGAATTCCATCTAGTCCTGCATCTCGCGGAGGAGGGTGCGCTTCAGGAGGTCGAGTTCGGCACGCGTCACGTCCGTCGTCCGGCCGAGCATGTCCAGTGACGCCATGCCCGTCAGCACCGCGATGGTATGGGTCTGCAGCGCCACCTGCCTGCGCCGGGGCAGCGCCGCGTCCGCGAAGAACTGGCTCCAGACCCGGTCCCAGCTGCGGAACATGTGGGCGTGCCAGGGCGGCGGATCCGCGTCGGCGAGACCGCGCGCGTGGTTGGCGAGGATCTCGAAGGTCGAGCGGTACTCGGCGCTCCCGAAGTGTTCCCAGGCCCGATCGACGAAGTGGGCGACGCGCGCTTCGAGGGGCGTGTCGGCTCCGGGGAAATCTCCGAGACGCGCTTCGAAGCGCTCGAAGGACGCCTCGATCACCGCGTCGAGGATGCCCTCCTTGTCGCCGAAGTGGTGCTGGACCGCGCCCCAGGTGACGCCCGCGCGCCGGGTGATCTCGTTGGCGGTGGTTCGCTGATAGCCGACCTGGGCGAGACTCTCGACGGCGGCGCGCAGGATCCGGCCGCGGGTGCTGGCCGTGCGTTCGGCTTGGGTGCGTCGGGTCACATTCCGAGCCTAGGCAACTTCCATTGCGTCCACAATGTAAGTTGCATAGCCTTCCGGGGCGGATGTCGCTCTTCAATCCCTACGCCTACGAGGTCCACGAGGACCCGTACCCGTTCTACGCGCGGCTGCGGGAAGAGGCGCCGGTCTACCGCAACGAGGAGTTCGACTTCTGCGCGCTGTCGCGCCACGCCGACGTCCTCGCCGCCTTCAAGGACACGGCGCTCTACTCGAACGACCACGGGGTCTCGCTCGATCCGGCCTCCTGGGGGCCGCAGGCAGCGTTAGGCACCTCGTTCCTCGGTCTCGACCCGCCCCGACACACCCGCCTGCGGAAGCTGGTGTCGAAGGCGTTCACGCCGCGCCGGGTCGGCGCGCTCGAGCCGCGCATTCGCGCGATGAGCGTCGACTACCTCGACCCGCTGGTGGGCTCGGGCGGCTTCGACATGATCGCCGAGCTCGCGGGCAAGGTGCCGATGGACGTGATCAGCGAGATGCTGGGCGTTCCCGAGGCGGATCGCGCCGAGCTGCGCCGCCGGGCCGACCTGCTCGTCCACCGCGAAGAGGGGATCCACGATCTGCCGCCCGAGGGAGTCGCTGCCTTCGCCTGGATCCGCGACTACTTCCGCCGGCTGATTGCAGACCGCCGCAAGCGGCCGGGCGAAGACATGCTGTCGGCGCTCCTCGAAGTCGAGGTCGACGGCGAGCGCCTCGTCGAGGACGACCTGCTCTCGTTCGCGAACCTGATGATCGTGGCGGGCAACGAGACCACCACGAAGCTGCTCGCCAGCGCGCTCTATTGGCTGTGGCGGACGCCCAGCGAGCGCGCGCGCGTCGCCAGCGATCCCGACGCCTGGATCCCGGCGTGGGTGGAAGAGACCCTGCGCTTCGACAACTCCACCCAGATGCTCGCGCGTCGGGTGACCCGCGAACACACGCTGCACGGCGAGACCCTGCGACCGGGCGATCGCGCGCTGCTGCTGGTGGGCTCGGCGAACCGCGACGAGCGCGCCTTCGAGCGGCCCGACGCCTACGACCTCGGTCGCGATACCACCGCGAGCCTGTCCTTCGGGCGCGGCGTGCACTTCTGTCTGGGCGCGGCGCTGGCACGCCTCGAGGGGCGCGTCGTCCTCGAGGAGTGGTGGAAGCGCTTCCCCGACTATGAGGTCGACCCGAGCGGCGCGGTGCGCGTGCACTCGGTGAACGTGCGCGGCTTCGCCGTGCTGCCCGTGAAACTCTGACCCGCGCTCCGCAACTGGCGCGCACTCTGGGAGAGGCATCGACATGAGCAGTGAACGTCGCCAGCGCGGCGAGGAGATGATCAAGAAGGTCTACGCCGGAGACGTCGTGGTGCCGCCCGAGGGCACGAACGCCTTCACCGACCTGATGCTCGAACAGCTGTTCGCCGAAGTCTGGACGCGAGAGGGGCTGGCGGTCCGCGACCGACGGCTGATCATCATCGGGATCATCGCGGCCCTCGGCGAGTCGATGACCTTCGGCATCCAGGTGAAGGCGGCGCTGAAGAACGGCGAGCTCACGCCCGAGGAGGTGCGCGAGATCCTGATCCAGATCGCCCAATACGCCGGCTATCCGCGCGCGGCGGGTCTGATCGGCCCGGCCGAGCAGGCGATCGCCGCCGTCGAAAAGGAGAAGGCGGGCTAGTCGCCGTCCCGCTGCTTCTACCGCCAGGCGAAGACGGGCTGGTCGAAGTGGGCCACGCGCGTGTGTTCGCCGCAGAGGGCGACCTCGCGCAGCTGATACAGGATCGCCGCCGTCGGGGCGTGGATGTGGGTGCCGAGGAGCGGCACGGAGATCACCGGCCGATCGCTCTCGGGGATGCTGCGGAGCTGGGGGACGTCGGGCCGCAACAGCTCGGAGAGCGGCACGTGGTAGAGCTTCGCGACCTCGTCCGGGTTCGGCGCGAGCTCGGCGTGCGCGCCGCCCCAGACCACGACCGGTGTCATGCAGTAGCCGGAACGGGTCGGGTAGTCATCGAGGAGCCCGAGGACGGCGTCTTCGCCGAGGCTCAGGCCCACCTCCTCGTCGAGCTCGCGGAGGGCCGCCTGCACCGGGGTCTCGCCGGCGTCGAGTCGTCCACCCGGCAGCGCCCACTGGCCCTTGTGGGCGTTGAGGCGCGGGGCGCGACGGGTGATCAGGAAGCTCGGAAAGCCGCCCTCGTCCGCCACCAGTACCAGCGCCACGGCGGCGGGCCGCAGAGCGTCGTCTTCGTGGGGGCGCCGCGAGAACCCGTTCAGGTGCGCGCGCACCCGCTCTCGCAGGCCCTCGTCGTAGCGGTCGACCATGGGGTCGCAGCATAGCGGGCGCTCCGACGGGGCCGGCCGGGTCTGCGGGGGCGGTCTCGGACCGGCGGGGTGGCGGCGCGCGCGATGTCCCGCGATTATCCGCCGCCGTGCTGGATGGTGTGAAACGCAGAACGCTCCGTTTGCCCGAGCGCGGAATGGAAACGGCGCTCCTCGACTGGGGCGGCGACGGGCCGCCCGTGCTGATGCACCACGCGAATGGCTTCTGCGCCGCCACGCTCCACCTGGTGGCCCAGCCGCTCACGGAGCGCTTCCACGTCTTCGGGATGGACGGTCGCGGCCACGGCGACTCGACGACGCCGGGCGGCGAGAATCCCTTCGACTGGCGGGAGTTCGGTGCCGACATCGCCGCGGTCGCGCGACAGCTGGTCGACGAGTGCGGTCAGCCGCTGGCCCTCGGCTTTGGTCACTCCTTCGGGGGGACCTGCACCTTGATGGCTGCGGCCGAAGAGCCGGGACTCTTCGAGAGGCTCTTCTTCGTCGATCCCGTGTTGCCGCTGCCCCCGCACTTCCCGACCGTTGCCGACCCGGAGCGCGGTGCGCGCGGCAGCGATCTGATCGCGAAGGCGACGAAGCGCCGGGCGGTGTTCCCCGACCGCGCCACCGCCGGCGCGAACTGGTCGCCGAAGCCGCTCTTCGCGAACTGGGACGCGCGGGCCTTCCAGCTCTACCTGGACGAGGCCCTGCGCGACACGCCTGAGGGCGAGGTCGAGCTCAAGTGCGCGCCTACCACCGAGGCCGCGATCTTCAGCCAGGGCATGACCCACGACGTCTGGAGCTTGTTGCCCAAGGCCACCATGCCGACGCGCATCCTGTGGGCCGAGCACGGCGATTTCCCCGAAGTGCTCCACGCGGCATACGCGGAGGGGTTGCCCCACGGCTCGATCGAAACGATCGACGCGGGCCACCTCGCGCCGATGGAAACGCCCGATGCGGTCGTCGCGGCGGTCTTCGCCTACCTCGACGAGGTCGACTAGCGCTCGACCGGGAAGCCGCGCTCGGTCCAGCCGGTCCAGCCTTCGGCCAGCGACACGACCCGGGTGAAGCCCATCTGCACCAGGGTGTACGCCGCGAGTGCGCTGCGGTGGCCGCCACCGCAATAGAGCACGAGCGGGCGATCCCGGTCTTCGAACCAGGCGTCGCGCTTGTAGTGCTCGAGGTCGGCGCGCACTTCGAGGAAGCCCCGCGGAGAGCTCCGCGCGCGCGGCAGGTGTCCTTCGGCGTACTCGTCGGGCTCCCGCACGTCGACGAAGTGCCAGCCTTCCTGGTCCGGTGCCTCGAGGCGACGGCGTCCCTCTTCGGGCGTGATCTCTTCGACGTGGCGGAGCGCTTCGGCGACGAAGTCGGCGAGGGCGCGGCGCGGCGGGTCGGGCATGGGCGCAGGGTACACGCTCGGCCCACGGCGGCTCGGGCCCGGCGGCGGTAGCATGCGGATCCGCGCCCCAGGAGACCCCGGATGACGACGCTCTACACGGCCGATACGCCGAACGGCAAGAAGATCTCGATCGCGCTCGAAGAACTCGAGGTGCCCTACACCGTCGAGCGCGTCGACCTCAGCGCGCCGGAACACCCGACACCCGAGTTCCTCGCTCTCACGCCCAATCACAAGATTCCGGTGCTGGAGGACGACGGGCTCGTGATCTGGGAGTCGGGGGCGATCCTGCTCCACCTCGCCGAGAAGCACGGGAAGCTGCTGCCCGCCGACCCGGCCGGCCGGATCGCAGCGATCCAGTATGCCTTCTTCCAGACCGGCGGAATCGGCCCCAACATCGGGCGTCTCGCCGAGCAGGTGCGCAAGCCTGAGGGCGAGCCGAAGAACGCCGAATGGATCGAGCGCTTCTCGGCCGAGGTCGATCGCCTGCTGGGCGTGATCGATCGCATCCTCGCCGACGGACGTCCCTACCTCGCAGGCGAGTTCTCGATCGGCGACATCATGCACCACCCCTGGCTGGCCCCGCTCCACGGCCTGAAGGCGCCGCCGCTGATGGGACGCGAGCGCGTGCTCGCCTGGCACGAGCGGATCGCCGAGCGGCCCGCCGTGGTCCGGGGAATGGCGATTCCCTGAGCGGCGGAAGGCACGCCCGGGCCGTTTTCGGGTTGAGGTAGGGTGGATGCCTGCCGATCCGTGGATAGAATCGCGGGTGACGGTACGCGTCCGGCCACGACGGTGCGGACGCTGCAGGGAGCGCAAGCAGGTATGGCGCGGGACGAAGCCCCTCCTTCCGTGGGTCCGGAACCCGCACCGGGCGACGCGCAGCCGTCCGACGACCTGGACGTCTTCGGTGTCAACGCCGGTCTCGTCGACGAGATCCGCCAGCGCTACGACGTCGACCCGAACTCGGTCCACTCGAGCTGGGCCTCGCTCTTCGAAGAGCATGCGGTCGAGCCCGCCGCCCCGACGCCGCCCCCCGCGGAGAACGGGGCACCGGCCCCTGCCGCACCGGCGCCCTCGTCTGGCGCCGAGCCCGCCACCCTCGCCGAGAAGCACGCCCAGCTCGCGGACAAGCACGCCCGCGTCCTGCGCCTGATTCACTCCTACCGCGCGCGCGGCCATCGCATCGCGGAGACCGATCCGCTCGGCGGCGACGAGGACTACTTCCCCGAACTCGATCCGGCCCACTACGGCTTCGGCGACGACGATCTCGATCACTCCTACATCGCGGGCGATCTGCCCGGCGGCCCGGTCCAGACCCTGCGCCAGATCCTCGAGCGGCTGCGCTCGACGTACTGCCAGCGGGTAGGTGTGGAGTTCACCCACATGCAGGACCCGGGACACAAGACCTGGATCCGCACGCGCCTCGAAGAGACCCAGAACACCACGCCGCTGTCGGCCGCCGAGAACCTGCGAATCCTCGAGAAGATCGCGGCGGCCGAGCTCTTCGAGCGCTTCCTCCACACGAAGTTCCTGGGGCAGAAGCGCTTCTCCCTGGAAGGCGCCGAAAGCCTGATCCCGCTGCTCGACACGCTCGTCGAGGACGCCCCCGAACACGAGGTGCGCGAGGTGGTGATCGGCATGGCCCACCGCGGCCGGCTGAACGTGCTCTCGAACATCCTCGGGAAGTCGCTCGAGTCGATCTTCTCCGAGTTCGAAGACAGCCCGTTGATCGACAGCCCCTTCGGTTCGGGCGACGTGAAGTACCACAAGGGCTACTCGAACGACCGCACCACGCGCTCGGGCGCCGTCGTGCATCTGTCGTTGACGGCGAACCCGTCGCACCTCGAGGCCGTCGATCCCGTCGTGGAAGGCCGCGTGCGCGCGAAGCAGATGCGCCAGGACGACACCCAGGGTGAGACGATCATCCCGGTGCTGGTCCACGGCGATGCGGCCTTCGCGGGCCAGGGCATCGTCGCCGAGACCCTCAATCTGTCGAAGCTCGCGGGCTACTCCACCGGCGGCACCATCCACGTGGTGGTGAACAACCAGATCGGCTTTACCACCACGCCCGCCGAAGCGCGCTCGACGCTCTATTGCACCGACGTCGCGAAGATGATCCAGGCGCCGATCTTCCACGTGAACGGCGACGACCCCGAGGCCGTCGTGCACTGCGTGAAGTTTGCGATGGCCTATCGCGACCGCTTCCACGAAGACGTCGTGATCGACCTCGTCTGCTACCGGCGCCACGGCCACAACGAGGGCGACGAGCCTTCCTTCACTCAGCCGCGCCTCTATCAGAAGATCCGCAGCCGCGAGTCGGTGCGGAAGCTCTACACCGACTCGCTGCTCGGTCGGGGCATCCTGCAGGGCGAAGACGTCCAGCGCATCGAGGCCGACCTCGGTGGCCAGCTCACCCGCGCCCTCGAAGTCATCGAGTCCCGGCCGCCGGGCCCGGACGAGCCCTACGAGCCGCGCGGCCCGTGGACCGGCTTCAGCCGCACCCGCGAAGAAGAAAACCCGGTGACCGGCGTCGCGACCGAAGAGCTCGCGCGCCTGGCCGAACGCATCGCGTCGGTGCCGCCGGGCTTCGAGGTGCACCGCAAGCTGGCCGGTCTGCTCGAGAAGCGCGGCAAGGTCGTCGCTGAAGACGGCGAGATCGACTGGGGCCTCGCCGAGGCCTTCGCCTTCGGCAGTCTGCTGCTCGAGGGCCACAGCGTGCGCCTCTCGGGTCAGGACTGCACCCGCGGCACCTTCAGCCACCGCCACGCCGGGCTCGTCGACCAGAACAGCGGAGAAGAGTTCCTGCCGCTGGCGCATCTCGCGCCGAACCAGGGGCGCTTCGAGGTCTACGACAGCCTGCTCTCGGAAGCGGCGGTGCTGGGCTTCGAGTACGGCTACAGCCTGGCCGACCCGAACACGCTCACGCTCTGGGAGGCCCAGTTCGGCGACTTCGCGAACGGCGCCCAGGTGATCATCGACCAGTTCATCGCCAGCGCCCACGTGAAGTGGCAGCGCATGAGTGGCCTCGTGATGCTGCTGCCTCACGGCTACGAAGGGCAGGGCCCCGAGCACTCGAGCGCGCGCATCGAGCGCTACCTCCAGAGCTGCGCCGACGACAACATGCAGGTGGTGAACTGCACGACGCCCGGCCAGTACTTCCACGTGCTGCGCCGTCAGATGTCCCGCCGCTGGCGTACCCCGCTCGTGATCTTCACGCCGAAGAGCCTGTTGCGCATGCCGCGCGCGATGTCGCGCCCGGGGGATCTCGCGGAGGGTCGCTTCCAGCGCGTGATCCTCGACGAGACGGCGTCGAAGGCGCGGGCCGCCGTGCAGCGCGTCGTGCTGTGCAGCGGCAAGGTCTACTACGACCTGCTCGAAGAGCGCCTGCGCCTCTATGGCGACGGCGAAGTACCGACGGCGATCGTGCGGGTCGAGCAGCTCTACCCCTGGGACGCCGACGTGATCGGCGGTGCGATCCGCCATTACCCGAATACCCAGTCCGTCGTCTGGTGTCAGGAAGAGCCCGCGAACATGGGGCCATGGACCTTCGTCCGCGAGCGTCTCGAGGATCTGCTCGAAGACGGCCAGGAGCTGATCTACGCCGGGCGTCGCGAAGCGGCGAGCCCCGCCGCCGGCTCGGGCCGCGTGCACAAGCGAGAGCAGTCGGCGCTGGTGGGGAAGGCCATTCGCGTCGACGACGGCGACTAGGTCCCGTGGATCGAGTGCCTGCGTTTGCACAGGCGCCAGCGACGACCGTCTTGGTGCCACGCGGCAATCCCAACCCCGCCCGCGATCGCGACCAGCGGCCAGTCTGCGGGGTCCCAACGGCCCGATGCTTGGAACCCGTTCAGGACCTCGTAGGTCAGGGGATGAAGCGAGATCCAGGCAAGCATCGGAACACTCGGCGCGGCGGCCAGGCCCGGTACCAGCGCGCTCAAGTACCAGGGGAACACGACGGGGCTGAGAGCGAGCGGGGCTAGCAACGCGATCTGCACGCCGGACACGACCGAACCGCGGCGCGCGCTCCACAGGGCAGCGGCGAATGCCCCACCGCCGAGGAAGAGCACGACCGGGAGCACGAAGCCCGACGGGCTGAGGCGATCGAGCGCGTCGAAGAGCGGAGACCCGAAGCGCCAGCGCTCGAAGAAGATCCAGAGGCTCCCCGCAGGCCGAAGTCCCAGTGCGAGCGCGGCCCCGTAGCCGACCCCGATGGCGCCCCCCGCCCCGGCGATGCAGCGCCAGGCTCCGGGCCTACCGAATGCGACCGCCACCGGAAGAACGGCCAGCGCCGGAAGCAGCTTGAAGAGCGCTCCACATCCGAGCGCGATCCCGGCGACCGTCGCCTCGCCCCGGGTGGTGGCCCAGAGCGCCACGGCGATTCCGAGTGTCGAAAAAGCGTCGACGTGGGCGCCGATCCCGGTCTCGAGGACGAGCAAGGGCGACAAAGCGACGAGGGCGAAGTGGCGCTGTGCGCCGGTCCGTCTCAAAAACGCAAGAACGAAGAAGAGCGTCCCCAACCCCGCGCCGGCGCAGAGTCCCTTCCAGACCCAGACCGACGCGTCCACACCGGCGGCCGCCGCGAAGCTGAACACCGCGAGCGCGGCGGGCGGGTAGAGCGTCGGGTAGGCCGCGTGCTCGGCGGGTGTCGGCCACTGGGTTCGCAGGGTGGCGAGCCGAGGGTCGTCTGGCGCGGTTCGGTAGGGATCGAGCCCTTCGAGCGCCACACGGCCATCCCACAGGTAGCGCTCCGCGTCGTTCGACAGGTAGCCATCGACGGGGAGCAGCACGAGCCGGGCGGCGATGCCGCAGAGGAGCAGCCACGTCGGGGCGCGCAGCCGGGCCTCATCCGGAGTCGTGCGCCAGGCGAGCCACATGCACGCGGTGAGACCCGTGTACTGAAGGATTGCCCAGGTTCCCACGCCCCGAGGCGTGGGCGCGGACTCGAACCCACCCCCGGCAGGGATCGACACCGCCACCCACCCCAGGAAGCCGAGGCACGCCGCCCGGTGCAGCGCACGGCTTCGGCGCGAGGTCACGCAGAACTCGAGACGTCGTGGGTGCGGGAGCGCAGCAGTAGCCATGCGCTCGAGAGGAACCCCAGATGGAGCGCCAAGAGGAACGGGGTCGCGCCCCAGAGCTGAACCCAGGCTGCCCATCCGAGGGCCACCCCGAACCCCAGGGCGAGAAACCACTCCGGCGCCGTAGCCAGCACGCCGATCGGGTGCGCACGCTCGAAGACCCCTTGCGGCGAGCCTCCGCGTTTCGGCGTCCGAACGAACTCGCTTCGACGCCCCAGGAGGGCCTCGGCACAGGCCCGTGCTTCGACCACCGCGAGTCCGATTCCGATCGAGATCAGAGCCGGGAGGAAACGAACACTCGCTCGAAGCCTGCGCCGGGTCGCCCGCTGGCCCGTCACGAAGAACCACAGATGCGTGGCTGAAGAGAAGAAGAGCACCGGGAGGTCGATCCAGAGCGTGTCCCGGATCTGGTAGACGTCCCGAACGACGAGACTCGGCACGAGGAACAGCGTCGCGTGAAGGATCATCACGAGATACGCCAGGTTCGCGGACAGGTGAAACGTCGTCTCGACCTTCTGCCGGAGCGGTTCGTGCGAGCGCCAGACGCGCCCCAAGAGCTTGCGCAGCACCTGGGTCGCACCCTTCGCCCAGCGGTGTTGCTGGCTCCGAAACGCGGCGTAGTCCTCGGGCAGCTCCGCAGGACACACCAGGTCCGGTCGGAACACGAACCGCCATCCCTTCAGCTGGGCCCGGTAGCTGAGGTCGAGATCCTCGGTGAGCGTGTCGCCCTGCCAGCCGCCGGCGTCCCGGATGGTGGCTGCGCGCCAGATGCCGGCCGTGCCGTTGAAGTTGAGATGGAGCCCGGCTCGAGCGCGCCCCTCTTGCTCGAGCCCGAAGTGCGCATCGAGCCGAATCGCCTGGATCTGCGTGAGGGCACTGGATCCGCGGTTCAGGTGCTCCCAGCGCATCTGGACCACGCCGACCTCGGGGTCGCTGAACTCGTGGATCGCCCGACGCAGCACGTCGGGCTTCGGAACGAAGTCCGCATCGAAGATCGCGACGAACTCGCCCTTCGCGCGGCGGAGGCCTTCGGCGAGGGCGCCGGCCTTGAACCCTTCGCGGTGCCGGCGCTGGATCTGCTCGATCCGGATCCCGGCGGCCCGGTGGGCGCGCACCGCCGCGCGAACCATCGCCGAGGTCTCGTCGGTGGAGTCGTCGAGCACCTGGATCTCGAATCGAGACCTCGGGTAGTCGAGCGACGCCACGGCATCGATGATGCGTCGTGCGACCGCCGGCTCGTTGTAGAGCGGGATCTGGACCGTCACCCAGGGCAGTTCGTCGAGTGGCTTCGGCGGAGGGCGCGTGCGATTCCGCAGGCGATAGTGCCGTCCCACCAGATGCAGGCGGTAGAGGCCGAAGATCGACAGCAGCGCCAGGAGGCCGAAGTGCCCCACCAGAACCAGGGTCGCGACGAGATCCGCCATCAGTGGGAGAACGTCACGCCGAACTCGAAGCGCTGGCCGCGGAGCGTGTTGTCTCCGTACAGGTCCGGGGTGTAGGTGAACTCCATGCCCCAGCGCCCTTTGCCTTTCTGAGGGCTGCCGAAGTTCCAGCCGGTCGTGAGCTCGAGCCGGCCCAGGTCGAACTCCGGGTTGAGGGCCGGGTTCCCGGGCACCTGGCTATCCACGTCGGCGTTCTCGATGCTCTGGATTCCGTCGAGCTTCGACCGGAAGTAGAGGTTCTCTCCGAGGCCGACGCCGTATTCCACGAGGTAGCGGAACTCGTCGGACGGATCGTCGGCGCGAAAGCGATAGGCGGCTTCGAGGCCGAAGTAGCCGAATCGACCGAGGCTCTTCCCGAGCAGCAGCCGAGGCTCGTAGTCTTCTTGCCCGTTCCCCCGCGGCAGCCGGGCGTCTTCGTCGTAGAAGTACGGCGCCTTGAAGAGGAACGCTGCCGAGAGAACGACGGGTTCTTCCAGCAGGTTGACCCGCGCCCCCACGTCGACGTCCGCGACACCGGAGGACTCGGTCCTCGTGCCATCCTGAACCTGACGTAGGCGCGTGATCGGCACCGAACTGAAGAGCGCCAGTCGCGGGAGGACGCCCACCTCTCCGTAGTACGTAACGCCCGTGCTGCGGAACTCCTCGAAGCCGGGGCGGCTTCCGAAGAAGTCATCGCTGCGAAAGTGATTGACGGAGACCTTGTGGTACCCCGAACCGGGTTCGGGAACCCAGGCGCCGGCGTGGCTCAGTCCGGGTGCGAGAACGCACGCGACCGCCGACACCATCCAGAGAAGGCGGAGAGAACGGGATCGCGCGCCCCTCCGATCCACAACCTCACGCTGTCGTTCCACCCCCACAGCGCAATCGAGATCGCGCTCTGCCCCCGTAAACCCCGCTGCCATGTCGAACCCTTCTGGCGAACCACCCGCGCGTGCGCACTGCGGTGAGAGCAGCGCGTCCGCGTGGTCGCACGTCGTCAGAGGGCTTCATGCAGTGCGATGCCGACTGCTCGAAGCTGTTTCTCGCGACCGGTGCCGAATTCCGAAGACCTCCAGCGAAGCCTCGGAAGCGCACGGGTGTGGCGCAGCCCTCAGGGCGTGGCTGGGGCTTCGTCGGTCGTCGACTCGACGCGCAGGCTGCGCAGGCGGTTGATCGCCGCCGCCCACTCGTAGCGGCGTGGTCGGGCGTAGTGGCCCGGGTGTTCACCCGGCCGGTGGAACGGGTCGAGCAGGTCGAGCCCGCCGCGCTCGAGTTCGGCCTCGAGGGCGTCGAGCACTTCGGCCAGCGAGCGGGTGCCGTCCATGAAGCGGGTGGCGAGGTGGATGCCATGACCGATCGCGCGGGTCTGGCTGCCGTCGACGAGCTGCTCGAGGCCGCGCAGGTCGATCTCTTCACGACCGAAGCGCAGGGTGTCGACGCGGGGGGCGTCGATCTTCACGTCGCGCTTGCCGCGGGAGGCGTCGAAGCTCTCGGCCAGGGGGACGCGCGGCGCGGCGGACGCGAACGGCCCCGAGCGCTCGGCCTGGCGCGCCGTCGGGTGGTCGGCGGCCACGCGTCGGGCGTCTTCGCTGGCGTCGTGAAGCTGGTAGTCCCGAAGCAGCAGCACGTGGTCGGCGACGTCGAAGTAGTCGCCGCAGCCGCCCATCACGAGCAGGGTCGAGACGCCCAGCTCGTCGTAGAGGGCGCGTACCCGATCGAGGAAGGGCGTGATCGGTTCGTGGTCGCGGTGCACCAGCGCCTGCATCCGCGCGTCGCGCACCATGAAGTTCGTGGCCGAGGTGTCCTCGTCGAGGAGCAGGCCCGTTGCGCCGGCCTCGAGGGCCTCGACGATGCTCGCGGCCTGGCTGGTGCTGCCGCTCGCGTCGTCGCTGCGGAAGGCACGCGTGTCGCGTCCGCCGGGCAGGTCGCGGATGAAGGCCTGGATGTCGACGCCTTCCACTCGGCGGCCGTCTTCGGCGCGGATCTTCACCAGCCCCGGATCGCTGACCACCCACTCGCGTCCGTCGCCCGGAACGTGGGGGTAGACGCCGCGCTCGATCGCCTGGAGCAGCGTCGACTTGCCGTGGTAGCCGCCGCCCACGACGAGGGTGACGCCGCGTGGGACACCGAGCCCGGCGAGTTCGGTGGCGCCGTCGACGGGCGTGTCGAGGCGCAGCGAGACGCGCAGGGTGTCGGGGCTGGTCGTGGGAACGGCGCCCTGGGTGAGCGGGCGGTCGCTCGCGCCGCTCGCACGGGGGAGCACGGCGCCGTCGGCGACGAAGGCGATGAGGCCCGCGTCGCCGAGCTGGCCGCGCAGGGCCTCCTGGTTCTCGACGCAGCGGACGAAGGTGTCGAGATGTGCGTGATCCGCGGGCTCGGCGACCAGGCCCGCGCGGGCAATGCGGGGGACGTCTCCGCACAAGAGGTCCTCCGCCGCACGACCGAGCACGCGGCGTCCTGCGGCGGGGAGGCCGGCGTCGAGGCGCAGCTCGACCCAGTCGTCGCCGAACACCACGGCCGTGCGTTCGAGCACTTCCTGCCCGCCGGCGTCGACACGCACCACGCCACTCTTTCCGCTGCCGCGGCGGGCGCTCGTGCGCGTGGCGTCGGCGGCCCGGCGCGCCAGCAGGTCGGCCAGGGCCAGGCGTCGCACCCGGGTTTCGAGGAGGGGTGCCGGGAGCCCCGCGGCCGCGAGGGGAACGCGTACGCGCAGCTTCGACGGCGCGGCGAAGGGGTCTCCCTGGACGTGGTCGATGAAGAGCGTCGCGTCGCCCAGGTTCACCGCGCCGCGCAGATCCTTGTAGGCGCGGTAGCCGCGGCCATCGATCTGCGCCAGCAGCTGTTGGAGTTCGCTGAGGCTCCGCATGCCCGGACCGGTAGCGTTCGCGTCGCGACGCGTCGACGCCTGACTCGTGGGTGGCGATCTCAACCGAGCAACAGGACGATGGCAAGCAGCGCCGCGACGGACCAGCCCACGATCCGAACGCGGCGCGAATGCCCGCCGCGCAGGGCCGCACCGCCGCGGGCGATCTCGGCAACGAGGACGAAGCGTGCTCCGCGACCGAGGATCGAAGCGAGCACGAAGCCGGGGACCGTCATGCCCATCGCCCCTGCTGCGAAGGCGAAGATCTTGTAGGGGACGGGAGAGAATCCGGAGATCACCACTGCCAGAAAACCCCAAGCGGCGAACCAGCGTTCCGCCGTCTCGAGCGCGGAACCGAAGCCCGCCTCGGTGAGGGTCGCCATCACGGGTTCGGTCGCCCAGGCGGCCAGTGCGAACGCTGCGAGCCCTCCCGCGACAGACCAGAGCGTCGTCCAGAGCGCCAGGAAGCGCGCCTCCTTGGGGCGGGCGAGGCACAGCGGTGCGAGCAGCACGTCCGGCGGCACCGGGAAGAACGAAGATTCGGCAAAAGACACGGCCGCGAGGTAGCGCGGGGCGTGGGGATGCCGGGACCAGCTGCCAACGCGCGCGGTGAAGCGAGACACCATGATCATCCCTCCTCTGGAAGCTGGCCGAGCGCCGAAAGGACGGCGTCGACGGCACCCATGTACACCTCGGTGTCGAGGTCGGGCTCCCAGGCCTGCTGCAGCACGAACCCCTGGAACACGGCCACCATCAGGCGGGCGATGCCTTCGGGCAGGAGCGTCTTCGGCAACTCGCCCCGCGCCTGACACTCGACGACGACTTCGGCCAGCACCCGCACCGGTTCGTCGATGCCGCGGCGCACGGTCTTCAGCACACGCGGGTTCCGGAGCGCCTCGGCCCAGACTTCGATCCCGAGGCGCCGCTCGCTCCTCGCCGCTTCCGACGCGAAGGTGGAGAAGAACGCCCGCGCCAGGTCGGCGAGCGCGCGCGGGGGCGCAGGCTCGAGGGCCTCGCCCAGCATCGCTTGCTCTCGCGCATGCCGCTTCCGTGCGATCGCGTCGATGATGTCGTCTTTCGAGCCGAAGTAGTTGTAGATGGCGCCGGCGCTCAGTTCCGAGGCCGCGATGATGTCCTTCATGGAGGCGCCGTTGAAGCCTTTCTGGACGAAGCACCCCATGGCCGCATCGAGGATCTGGTCCTTGCGGGCTTCGGTGTACTCGGGGGAGACGCGCGGCATGGCTAGCTCCTCACCGAGCGAGTCGCGGCGACCGCGAACCGATAGAACTCGTAACCTCGCGGTTCCGAGTCGGTGCCGTACCGGCGACGCACGTCTGCCGAGCCGACGTCTTCGAGGAGATCGAAGCCGCGCTCGGACAGAAACGGCTCGAGTTGTTCGGGTGCGATCCCGAAGGTCCAGGGCTCGCGCACGGCGCGGAGGGTCTGGCGTAGCCACCAGCCGTCGGCGTTCGATTGCATCGCAGGGAGGGCCGCGGCGTCGACATACGTGAAGACGATCCACGAGGCGGGAGTGAGGGTGCGGATGTCCGCGAACAAGGCGTCGACCGCGTCGGTCGAGAGGTAGTTCGTGACGCCTTCGAGCACGAACACGGTAGGTGTCACGCCGTCGAAGCCAGCCGCTTCGAGGCATTCGCGGAGCGCGTCGTTCTCGAAGTCGCAGGGCACATAGCGGGGCCCGTAGCCGACATCGACCGGCGCACCGACGAGTTGGGCTTTGCGCCGCTGCGTCGCGGGCCGGTCGACCTCGAAGATCGGTCCCGGCACGGCGGAAGCGAGCCGATGGGCGCGGCAGTCGAAGCCGGCGCCGAGCAGCACGAGTTGGCGGGCACCCGCTTGCAACGAGGCGAGGACCCTGTCGTCGATCCAGCGGGTACGGGCGATGCCCGAAGCGCGGGCGCCTGGCCAGAGTCGGTCGAGTGCGCCGACCAGCGTCTCGCCCGCGCCGGTCTGGGCGACGCGACACAGGCCTCGCAGCGAGGGGCGCAGAAAGCGCTCGGCCAGCGGGTCGCAGAAGAGCCGCGCCTCGCGCGGGCGCCGACTCTCGAGGGCGCGGAAGAGGGCCATGAACTCGGCGGTGCTGCTGTGGCTCACGGTAGGGCTCCGATTCGAGTCGCATTGATATAAATCGAATGACCGTTTTATATAAAATATCCTCGCTGGGCGCAAGTACCCGAGTCGCGCGACTCGGGTCCGATCGGCCTACTCGGGCGTGACGACCGGACACCGGACACCGGGCGCTCAGCGCACAGGTGGAGCTTCCGAGAACGGAATCGCGCGCCACGGCGTATCGACTCCGCCCTGCAGCACGCCTTCCGGGTGCGCGCGCCGGGGGGCGTCGATGCGCAGCGCGGCCCGCACCTCGTCGAGGGGGCGGGGTAGCGCTGACTCCCAGGCGAAGGAGAGCGGGATCCGCGCGTCCTTTCCTCGGCGGCGGGCCCACAACGAGAACCGCGCTGCCCGGAGCCAGGTCGCGCGCGGACCCGACAGCAGCGACGTGATCATCCCGAAGCGCACCACCCGCACGCGTCGGCGCTGGGCATTCCATCCGTCGTAGAAGGCCAGCAGCGCCGCTTCGCCCGCCGGGTCTTGTCCGTACCCGGTCAGGACGTGGAGCAGGTCGTGCACGCAGTGGACGCGCTCGGTGTACCAGCGCCGTTCGGCACCCGGCGAGAGCCGAAGATAGGAAGCGACCTTCTCGGACTCGCGACGCAACCCGTCGGCCGTCCGACCGTTCGCTTCCATCAGGCGTAGATACGCATGCCCGAGCGTGTCGGGCGGCAAAGCGCGGAGACGCGAGAAGTCGGAGAGGAGCGCCAGCAGGGAAGGGCGTCGCCGCAGGAGCTCCGGCGCATCGGGTTCGGCCAGGAAGAACTGGAACTGGCGCTCGACGTCGTCCCCGGCCAGGGCCGCGTTCAGTTCGAAGATCAGGTCGGACCGCTCGGGGTCGCGCTGCATGGCGCGGATCGCGCGAACCGCGCGGCCCCACTGGACCGGGTGTGGTGGGGAGAGACGCATCCAGAGCGCGGCGAGTACGGAAAGGAGCAGCATGGGGCCTCCGGCGCGCGTTGGGGGGCGATCAAGTACGTCGGGGTTCGATCGAGATAATGGATAGTACACTATCCATATTTGGAATGTACAGTTTCGCCGGCCGGACCCAGGCCGATGCGGAGGGATTGGATTGCGCATTCAGCAGCTGGCTCAGCGGAGTGGCGTGCCGCTCTCGGCGATCAAGTTCTACATCCGCGAGGGTCTGCTTCCGCGCGGCGACACGTCTGCGCCCAACCAGGCGAGCTACGGCCCCACCCACCTCGAGCGCCTCGCGCTGATCTCCACCCTGCGTGAGGTCGCGGGCTTGTCGGTCGGCGACATCCGCGAAGTGCTCCGACAGATCCGCAAGAAGCGCAGCCCGGACCCGGTGGGTGCGGCGCTGGTCGCGATCTCGCCGCTGCCCGATCGACAGCGGAGCGAGGAAGAGGATGCCGAGTTCGAACGCGTGCGGCGCGAGGTGGAAGAGCTCGTGCTGTCCCTCGACTGGGTTCCCGACGCGGCGCACGCGTACCCGCGACATCTTCCGGTGGACCGACTCACCGACGCGATCCTCCAGCTCCGACGCCACGTCGACCCGGCCTATCCCGTCGCGCGTCTGCGAGATTTCGCGGGCGCGATGTGGGAGCTCTCGGAGCACGCCTACCGCGGGTTCGAAGGGCGTGCGCCCGACCCCGACGAGGACCTGGTGGAGGCCACGCGTTTCGGCCTCGTCGGCATTCTGTTGCTGGAACCGGTGGTGGTGCACCTGCTGCGCAGCGCGTTGGTGATGCGCTGGATGGCGAGTGAGCGCGGGGAGCCGTAGCGCCCGTCGCGTCGCAGCCCCGCGCTAGAGCAGCGTCAGCTGCTGGCCGCCCGGGCGCAGGAAGGCTTCGGTCGAGAGCGGCAGCGGCGCGGCGTCGAGGCCGGCGCGCTGGCTGGCCAGCGCGAACATCGATTCGATCTGCTTCGCGTAGACGCCCTCGCCGCGCATGCGGCTGAAGAAGCGCGGATCGTTCCGACGCCCGCCGCGCAGCGAGCGCACCCGGTTCATCACCTTCGCCGCGCGCTCGGGGAAGTGGCGCTCGAGCCAGGCCTCGAAGAGGTCGGCGACGCCGTTCGGCAGACGCAGCACGATCGGCCGCACCCGCGACGCGCCGGCCTCGGCCGCGGCTTCGACCAGCTTCGGGATCTCGTGGTCGGTCAGGCCCGGCACGATCGGCGCGACCATCACCGTCGTCGGGATGCCGGCGTCGGCGAGGGCGCGCACCGCCCGCAGCCGCTCCTTCGGCGACGAGGCCCGCGGCTCCATCGCGCGACGAATGCCATCGTCGAGGCTGGTGATCGAGACGCTCACCGACACCGCGCGATGCGCGGCCAGCTGGGTGAGCACGTCGAGATCGCGCGTGACCAGGCCGCTCTTCGTGATGATCGCGCACGGGTTGCGGAAGCGCGCGAACACCTGGAGGCAGCGACGCGTGAGCTGGGTCTGGCGCTCGACGGGTTGATAGGGGTCGGTGACCGCGCCGATGGCCACGACCTGCGGCTCCCAGCGGGGCGAACTCAACGTGCGCGCGAGCAGCTCGGGCGCGTCTTCCTTCACGAGGATGTGGGTCTCGAAGTCGAGCCCCGCGGACAGCCCGAGGTACTCGTGGCTCGGGCGCGCGTAGCAGTTGTGAGTGGCGAGGCCAGCTGCGTAGAACGTCCCGGTCGACGTCTGGATGTCGACGACGTCCTGGGGTGGTCCGCTTTCGATGGCTTCGATCGGCTCCGCAGCGAGCTGCGCCATGGTTCCGAAGACCGATTCGCGCTTGCGGGCGATCGCGGGCTCGAGTGTGCTGAACCACCGGATTCTCTCGACGACGGAGCCGACCAGGCGAAGCGTACTCGCGCGATCGCTCTGCGTCTCGAGCTTCATCTGGAAGCCGAGGCTGCGCGCATAGAACGCGACCCGATCGAGCACGCCGAGGTCGACCTGAGTGATTCGGAGCGAGCCGCTCTGGTGACCTTCAGCATCGAAGAACCCCGCTAGGAATCCGCGCCGATAGCTTCGAGTCTCCAACTCGGCACCTACCAGCTTGTGGATCGTCGCGAGTCGGCCTAGCGACCGGGTCTCGACCTTCTCCAACGGCTTGCGGGTCTCCGTGCCGCGGAAGAAGGGTCGAATCTCGACTGGCACACCGAACCCCATCAGATACGAGCGCAGCCGTTCGAGGGGCTCCCGATCGACGAGCGCTACCCGCCAGTACGCCGCGGGGAATCCGAGCTTGTCACTTCGCCAGCCGGGCTCGTATCGAAACGTCCCGTCTCCCAACGTCATGCCGGCGATGTACCCGATCCGATAGTCGTCATCGATGGGCTCATGGTTCGTGTGGGGCATGTGTCGAAGCAGGCGCCCGGGCGCAAGCTGCTCGGTGCGCGACCAGCGAAACGCACCGTGTTGCAGCCAGCGGTGCTCCGCAGTCGTCGTGACGTCTGCGTGTCGGGTGATCAGCCTTTGCGTGGGCTTGCGCGACGCCCACACCGCTTCGACGCGGGAGCGTCGGAGGCGGCGCGGGATGCCGGGAGCCGGCGGGTATTCGTCGAAGCCGAGCAGCTCGTCCCCGACACGGAGCTCCCCGATCGGCCGCCAGACGAAGTCCGCACCGAGCACCGGCGTGTCCGGCGCCAGGCAATAGCTGCAACCGTGACTGCAGCCCCGGTACGGGTTCAGGCTGACATCGAAGCCGATGTCCGGGCTCTGGTTGCGCGCGAGCAGGGTGCGCGACGGATCGCGGAAGTAGCGCGTCGCCAGCGGGCGCTCGCTGTCCGTGGGGTCGGCGGGGGCGTCGTGGACGAACTCGGGGGCGTCGGAGTAGGCGAGCCGATCGAAGCGGTTCGCCGGGTTCTCCTGGCTGCCTCGCGCGACTACCCGGGCCGCGCTGCGCGGCCGCACCGACGCCAACCGCCGGGCCGGCGTTTCCGGCGATTCCGCTTCTAAGTCGAGGGGTTGCGGCGCCGCGTCGGTCGGCTTGGAGGGTGTCGCCATGAGGCGAAAATATAGCGAAAATCGAGTCCAGTCAACGCATCGGGGGACACCCGACCTGTCCTGCAATCGGAGCTTCCAATCCTATTCGGTGTCGGCGGGAGCTACTCGGTGTCAGCGGCAGGCGGGTCTTCGGCGTCCGCCGGGCCGTACACGTACCCGCGGTTCCCGAGGCAGATCTCGAGCCGGCGCTCGAAGAGGATCAGGTCTCCGCGCGCCCGGTTGCGCGCGTCGCGTCGGCAGCGGCGCCAGTCGCGCTCGAAAGCCGTGGCCTGGTCCTCGGGGTAGCTCCAGCAGCTCTTGCTGCTCGCGTTCTTGCAGGTGCCGGGTTCCGATGCGCAGCCCACCAGAGCAAAGACGAGCGTGCTCGCCACGCCGATGCCGCACAGCCAGAGTCTCGTGTTCATGATGTCGATTCCTTTCACGCGCGCAGCGCTGGCAACACGTGGCGCGCGACGAGGTCGCACGCTTCCGCGTGGGGATAGCCGGAGAGAATGAATGATTCGATGCCGAGGGCCTGGTAGGCCCGCAGCTTCGCCACCACCTGGTCCGGGTCGCCGACGAGCGCGGCGCCACAGCCGCTGCGCGCCCGGCCGATCCCCGTCCACAGATTCGCTTCGACGTAGCCCTCGTCGTCGGCCTCGCTGCGCACCGCGGCCTGCCGCGCGACGCCGGCCGACGCGTGATCGAGGGAGTGCTGACGGATCGCGGCCCCCGCGGCGTCCTCGAGCTTCGAGACGAGCTTGCGTGCGGCGTCGCGCGCATCGGACTCGCGCTCGCGCACGATCACGTGCACGCGGTAGCCGAAGCGCAGCGTGCGCCCGTGCTGCGTCGCCCGCGCGCGCATGTCGTCGAGCACCTCGGCCACGGCCTCGAGACGATCCGGCCACATCAAGAACACGTCGGCCGCCTGGGCCGCGGCTTCGCGCGCGTCCTCGCTGAAGCCGCCGAAGTAGAAGGGCGGGCAGCGTCCGCTCACGGTCCTGAGGCGCGGCGGGTCGACTTCGAGCTGATACCACTCGCCCTGGTGCGACACGGCCTCGCCGTTCAGGAGCGCGCGCAGGATCTGCATCACCTCCACCGAGCGCGCGTAGCGCGGGGCGGAGGGCACCGGCGCCCCGGCGAGATCGCTCGAGATGATGTTCACCGTGAGGCGGCCGCCGAGCATCTGGTCGAGGGTGGCGAGCTGGCGCGCCAGCATCGGCGGCCAGAGCTCTCCGCAGCGCACCGCCACCAGCAGCTTCAACTGTTCCAACTGGGGGGCGACCCCACCGGCGAACGCGATCGAGTCGATGCCGAGGGCGTATCCCGACGGCAACAGGCAGTTGTCGAAGCCGCCGCGGTCGGCGCGTCGGACGATGTCTCCGCAGTGCTCCCAGGAACTCACCAAGTGAGGGTTCGGAACCCCGAGGTACTCGGCGTCGTCGTCGCAGAGCGCTGCGAACCAGGCGACCTCGGGGGCGGAAGATGCGGGCTCGGACACGAAAAGGCTCCACAAACCGGTTGGCGCGATCCAAACTACCAGAGCACCGGGGCTTCCACGCGAGCTTCGGAGCCGCTGCTCCGCCACACGCCCTCACCCCACCTGGTTCGAGACTCCGCGCCCGGAGGCCTCGGCCGCTTCCGCCGACGGCATGCCGACCGCCGACGGGAATCGCTGGAAACTGGAGGCCCCGTGTCGTATCCGCCCGCCTATCCCCACGACCCGATCGAGGAGATCGGTCCCGACGTCTTCCTGGTGCGGGGATCGATCCCGCTGAACCGGCTGATGCGGATCACCCGCAACATGGTGATCGTGCGCCATGCCGGTGAGCTCACCCTGGTGGACCCGATCCGCCTGTCCGACACCGAAGAGGCCCGGCTGCGCACCCTTGGCACCGTGAAGCACCTGCTGCGCCTCGGCCCGATGCACGGTCTCGACGACCCCTACTGGAAGGACACCACGGGCGCCGAGCTCTGGACGCCGGGTCCTTCCGAGGCGTACCCCGAGCCGAAGGCCGATCACGTGGTCGAGCCGGGTGGTCCCTTGCCCATCCCCGAGGCCACCCTCTTCCGTTTCGAAGAAACCGTACAGGCCGAAGCGATGTTGTTGCTTCACAAGGGCCCGGGGCTGCTCGTCACCTGCGACGCGATCCAGCACTACGGCGACTACCGCCACAACAACCTGCCGGCCCGCATCATGATGCCGTTCATCGGTTTTCCGAAGACGACGATCGTCGGGCCGGTCTGGCTGAAGATCATGACGCGCGAGGGCCAGTCGTTGGAGGGCGAGTTCCGTCGGCTCCTGGAGCTCGACTTCGACGCGCTGATCGCGGCCCACGGCAGCTTCCTGCCGACCGGGGCACATGCCGGCGTGAGACGGGCGGTCGACAAGGCCTTCGCGAAGTAGCGCCGCGTCCAGCGTGGGGTGCGGGGGCGACCGCCGCGGTCGCCTCCTACCACTGCCCCCCGTCGATGCGGAAGACCTTCCCGGTGATCCAGGCCGCCTGCTCGGACGCCAGGTAGACCGCCATCTGCCCGACCTCTTCGGGCGTCCCCATGCGACGCAGGGGGATCGCCTTCACCAGCGAGTCGCCGTGCTCGGCCATCATGCCGTCGGCGATGTCGGTGGCGATCAGGCCGGGGGCGATCACGTTGCAACGCACGCCGTGCTTTGCGTTCTCGCGGGCCACCACCTTCGAGAGGGCGTTCACGGCGGCCTTCGCCGCGACGTACGGCCCGCCGTTCGCGGCGCAGCCGTCGGCGGCGATCGACGACACGGTCAGGATCACGCCGTTCTTCTGGGCCTGCAGCAGCGGCAGCGACGCGTGCAGGGTGTGGAAGACGCCGTTCAGGTCGATGTCGAGCACGCGCTGCCAGTAGCCCGGGTCTACCTCATGGAGCGGCTCGAAGCGGGTCGGTACGCCGGCGTTCGCCACCACGATGTCGAGTCCGCCGAGGGCTTCGTGGGCGCCGTTCACCATCGCGGCGACGGCTTCCCCCTCGCGCACGTCGGCGGCGAAGATCGGCGCGCTGCGTCCGAGCGCTTCGATCTCCTGCTGGATCGACACGGCCGCGTCGGTGTCGCGTCGATAGCCGATCGCGACATCCGCGCCGGCTTCGGCGAAGGCTTTGGCGATGGCACGACCGATGCCGCGCGAGGCGCCGGTGACGAGGGCTTTGCTGCCGGAGAGATCGATCACGACGTGGGTGCCTCCGTTGGGGGAAAGGGGATCTGCACGAGGGGGAGCCCGAAGAGCGGGTGCGGTCCCTCGGGCAGGGCCAGCGAATGGGGCGCCGCGACTTCGAGTGCGACGGGGCCCTCGTCGGCGCTCGGGTCGATCTGCACCGCGATCCGAAGGGCCGAGTTCGGGTAGGAGAAGGCGATGCCATCGCGCAACGACGCGGCCTTGCCGCCGAGCAGCGTCTCCCACTGTTTCCGGGCGCGCGCTTCCGAGCGCGCGGCGAAGCGCAGGCCCACGACCCGCGAGAGCGGAGCCGGGCTCGGCGCTGTCGGGAAGGGCTGGCGCGGGACTTCGCCGCTCAGCTCGGGGTGCGACTCGGCGAGCTGCACGACGATGCCCTGGGCCTCCTTCGGGTGGAGGAAGGCTTCGAGCCAGCTCGGGTGGCTGTCGTCGAAACCCACCGGCGTGTAGCCGAGGCTGCGCGCCTCCTCGAGGCTCTCGTGGATATCCCGCACCTTGAAGGTGACGTGGTGGGCGCCGGGGCCGCGCATGGCCAGGAAGCGGTGGAGGAACCCATCGGGCGGGCCGTCGGGCAGGAGCATCTCGAGGGAGCCACCGCCCTCGAACTCCCACTGCCACCACAGGAACGCGCCGCCCGGGCCGACGTCGCGTTCGCGACCGCCCAGGGTCCCGACCAGGAACGCGGCGACGGGTTCGATGGCGGTGATGCCGAAGGCGACGTGGTCGAGCAGGAGGGGCTGCATGCGCGCCCACAGTAGCGACCCGGATGCCCTGGTGGCGTCGCCAGGCCTGGGGTTAACCTCCGGGCGCGACTGACCGACCCCCTGGGACAGCGCAGATCGGGCCGCGCGGGCCCGAAGCCGACGCCACGCGATGCCTTCCCGCACCGGGAGCTGCGCGGGCACCAAGGGGGATGGAATGGCAGGTCCGGGTCGCGAGCGTTGGTCGAGCCGTGCGGGCTTCGTGCTGGCCGCGGTGGGTTCCGCCGTAGGGCTCGGCAACATGTGGCGCTTCTCCTACCTCGCGGCGGAGAACGGCGGCGCCGCCTTCGTCATCCTGTACCTGGTTCTGACGCTGACCGTCGGGCTGCCGGTCTTGATCGCCGAGCTCACGATCGGGCGTGGCTCCCAGCAGAGCCCGATCCGGGCGCTGGCCCACTACGGCGGCGGCGCTTGGAAGCCGCTCGGCGTCGTCTTCGTCGCGGCCGGTTTCCTGATCCTCTCCTACTACAGCGTGATCGCCGGCTGGACGGTCCGCTATGCGGGGCTCGCCATCGTTGGCGGATTCGATGCGGGCATTGCCGATCGGTTCGGTGACATCTCCGAGGGTTGGGACGCGCTGGCCTTCCACCTGGGCTTCATGCTCGTGACGATCGCGATCGTCGGCGGCGGGGTGAAGACCGGCATCGAACGCACCTCGCTCGTGCTGATGCCCATGCTCTTCGCGATCGTGCTCGGGCTCGCGATCTACGCCTCCACCCTGGACGGGGCAGGGCCCGGCTACACCTACTACCTGACCGCCGACTTCTCGAAGCTCTGGGACGCCGAGGTGATCAAGGACGCGGCGGGTCAGTCCTTCTTCAGCCTGAGTCTCGGGATGGGCGCGATGCTCACCTACGCGAGCTATCTCGACCGCGACCAGAACCTGCCGAACCAGTCGGTCGTGATCGCCGGCGCCGACATGGCCATCGCCTTCGTGGCCGGGCTGGTCGTCTTCCCGCTGATCTTCGCGCTGGGTATCTCGGACCAGGTGAGCGGCAGCACGATCGGCGCGCTCTTCATCACCCTGCCCGGCGCTTTCGCGTCGATGGGCGGGGTGGGGCAGGTGGTCGGCATCCTGTTCTTCTCGGCCCTGATCGTCGGCGCGCTCACCTCGGCGATGTCGCTGCTCGAGGTGGTGGTGTCGTCGGCGATGGACGGCCTCGGCTGGAGTCGGGCGAAGGCGGCCTGGATCTCGGGCGCCGCGATCGCTGCGCTCGGCTGCTTCGCGGCCTTCGACATCAACGTCCTCGATGTCTCGGACCAGATCGCCAACAACATCCTGCTGCTCGGCGGCGGCTTCGCGCTCTGCCTGTTCACCGGCTGGTTCATGGAGGATCCGCTGGCCGAAGTGAAGGCCGGTGCCGAGGGCGTGTCGTGGCTCGGCGGCTGGCTGACCCTGCTGCGCTACGTGGTGCCGCTCTTCCTCGGCTTCGTGCTGGTCCAGTCGGTGCCGGCCACCTTCTGGGCGATCGTCGGGCTCTTCGGCGGCGGGAGCTAGCCGCCGCTGCTAGCGCAGCTTCACGACCACGCGGCCCATCGAGGCGCGGTCGGAGACCCGCTGCACGCCGTCGGGGACGTGATCGAAGTCGACGGTCGCATCGACGTGCACGCGCAGCTGGCCCTGGCTGGCGCGTTCGAGCAGCGCCGCGTGATAGGCGAGTTGCTCCGGGTAGTCGCCGCCGGGCGGCGACGCGGTCACGATCGACACGTTGGCGAGAATGATCTTCCCGAGCGGGGTCTCGCCCCAGCGCCCGCAGGCGAAGCCGATCGGCAGGATGCGCCCGTGGGTGGCCAGGCAGTCGAAGGAGCGCTCGTAGATCTCGCCGCCCACCGGGTCGTAGATCACGTTGGCACCGGCGTCGTTCGTGAATGCGCGGACGGCAGCCACGAAGTCTTCGCTGCGGTGGTCGATCACCAGGTCGGCGCCGAGCTCGCGGGCCAGGGCGGTCTTCTCATCGCCCCCCGCGCAGGCCACGACGCGCGCGCCGAGGGCCTTTCCGAGCTGGATGGCGGCCATGCCCGTGCCGCCCGAGGCGCCGTGAACGAGCAGCGTCTCGCCGGCCCGAAGGCCCGCGCGTAGATCGAGGGCGACGTGGGCGGTGTGGTAGGCGATGCAGAAGCCCGCCGCTTCCGCGTCGGAGATCTTGTCGTCGGCCGGGTAGAGGCTCGACGCCGGCGCGATCGACTCTTCGGCGTACGCGCCGTGGCCCGTGTAGAAGGACACGATGCCCATCACGCGATCGCCCACTGCGAACTGGGTGACGTCGGACGCACACTCGAGCACACGCCCGACACACTCCTGGCCCGGGGTGAAGGGCAGCGGCGGCTTGAACACGTAAGTGCCGCGACACATCAAGACGTCGGGGAAGCCGACGGCGACAGCGTCGACCTGAATCCGTACGTGTCCCGGCGGTAGCGCGGGCCGTTCGACGTCGACGCAGCGCAGCACGTCGACGGGTTCTCCTGCCGCGGTGATCTGCCAGGCTTTCACGGGGGCGCTCCTCTCGAAGTTGGGCCGGTCGGTCCGAGGCGTGGATCCCTCGCGCAGCGGCGTGGGTCAGTCGATCAGGCCCGTGCGGCGGCTCGCGGCGAGCACGTCGATCGCGTCGATGTGACGCAGTGCCACCCGGATCTCTTCCGCGAAGTCGCGGCGGGCGCGGGCGAGGGCTTCGTCGCCCGTGCCGAGCAGGCCCCGGTTCTCGGCGATCTTCAGCGCGGTCTGGAAGAGGACCTGCGAGATCGAGGCCGCGCTGCGGATGCGTCGCTGCAGGTGGTACTGGCGGCCGAGTCCCAGGCAGTCGGATACGAACGCCTGGCGATCGATCGCTTCGTCGGGCTCCTGGCGTTCCAGGCGGTCCGCGACGATTCGGTACGACTCGAGGAACGGGCGCAGCACACGGTGGGCGTTGAAGGGCTTCGAGCGCTTCACCAGATCCTGGGTGGCGTCGACACCCTTCTCGAGCGCGATCTCCCACTGGGGGTCGAGGGACGCGAGCTCCTGGCGGAGTTCGCCGCGGAAGACGTCCTTCTCCGCGAAGAAGAACTCGAACTTCAGGAGATCGCGCAGATCCATGGCGGTCTGCCAGAAGCGACCGACGCGCTCTTCGTCGGGCGCTTCGGTCGAGTCGAGGAGTGCGACTTCGACGATCGCGGGGTTCACGAAGAAGTGGATGATCGAGTTGCGGTAGTACGCGGCGGCGAGCTCGCGGTCCGAGCCAATCCGGTAGACGCACTCGTGGCCCTCGGCGAAGCGATCGACCACCTCGTTCTCGGCGAGTGCCTCGAGCACCCGCTCGAGGCCCTCCGGAGCCTCGAGCTCTTCGAGACCCGTGTTCGGGAGCTGGCGGCGCGCGACGGCGGCGAGCAGGTTCTTCAACCGCAGCGACACCTCGGCGAGGGTTTGAGCCTGACCGCCGGCGCCGAGCAGCGCGAGCGTCACCAGCGAGATCGGCGTGATGGGTGTCGCGCCGTTGATGCGGACGCAGACCTCGAAGGCCAGCTTCTGCAGCTCGAGGTTCTTCTCGTCGGGGTTGCTCTCCCTGCTCGGATCCGCAGGGCCGAGGGCCTTCGCCAGCGAGACCGGTTCGCCGAAGTCGATGTGGATGCCGCCGTAGCGCCGCCGCATGCGCCGGACCCACCCGACCATCCAACCGAAGCTCTCCTTCTGCTTCGCGGCACCCTGTTGCTCGGCGGCGTAGTCCTGGACGTCCGAGATCTGGTCGTAGGCAATCGAGACGGGAATCAGCGAGACGTCTTCGCTCTTCCCGCGCCGGTAGGCGTCGACTACGTAGGCGAGCATCCCGAAGCGCGGCGGCAGCAGCTTTCCCGAGCGCGAGCGTCCGCCCTCGATGTACCACTCGAGGGGGAAGCGCTTCTCGACCAGGTAGTCGACGTAGTGGCGCAGGACGAACTTGTAGACCTCGTTGTCCTTGAACGTGCGCCGGATGAAGAACACGCCGCTGCGGCGCACGAGGGGGCCGAGCGGGAAGAAGTTCATGTTGATGCCGCCGGCGGTGTGGTTCGGCGGCAGGCCGTTCTCGTGCAGCATGTACTGGAGCACGAGGTGGTCGAGGTTCGACTTGTGGGTCGGCAGGAAGACGACCGAGTGCTGCTGGGCGAGGGCGCGGATGCGTTCGAGCTTGGCGCGGTCGTAGTGGATCGATTCCGAATAGCCCTGGGTGTAGAAGAGGCGGATCAGCCGGGCGACCAGGTCGATGACGAAGGTGCTGTGGGTCGCGGCGATCTCGCGCAGGTAGCGCGCGGCGTCCTTGCGCACGCGCTTCGGTCGGATGTCCTCGCTGCGGGCGAGCTGGGCGAGGCCGCCCCGGAAGCCGGGACGCGCCAGGATGTCCTCGTGGACCAGGCGCGGCACCTTGTAACGGGCGCCGCGCAGGAGTCGCTCGGCCCGCTCGAGGGCGAGGTGCGCCTGTCGTGACACGAACTCGGCGAAGCCCGTGGTCTCGCCGAGGTCGCTGCCCACCGAGGCCCGCCAGCGTTGGCGCAACTCACTGGCCGGCGCCGGTTCACCGGCCACGATCCGGCAGCGGTCGCGTTCGCGGCGATAGATCGCGCGCTGGCGCAGCGGGCCCGGGTCGCGCGGGTCGCCCAGGCGCAGCACGTCGGAGAAGCGCGCCGAGCGCACGCCGTCGCGCTTGCGCGGGATCCAGGCGACACGAAGCGGTGCCAGCAGCAGCTCCTCACCGGCCGCGAGGTGTTGCTCGAGCGGTTCCAGCGAGACCGGTACCCGCCGGCGCGACGGGGGCAGCTTCACCGTCTCGGGTTCGGGGCTCGCTTCGACGGCGGTCGCCTCCGGACGATTGCGCGCAATCCAGGCGAGCAACAGCTTCCGCTCGAAGCCACTCGAGGCATCCAGCAGGTAGAGGATGCGCTGGCGCGGAGTCGTCCCCGGCCACGGGGGCTCGTCGCGCAGGGCCTGGGAGAGCGCCGACGTCACCGGGCCAGTCTATCACCGGAAAACCCAGCCAGAACGGCGTTTTCTGGCGTTTCGAGGGGCAGGAAGCCTCAGCGGGCTTCCGGGAGTCAACGGGCGGCGGGCAGCGCGTCTCGCAGGGTCTGGAGGGCGAGCTCGGAAAGGGCCCGGACGCCGATCGGCAGCGCGGCCTCGTCCACCTGGAAGTGGGGCGAGTGGTTGGGCGCTGCCTCGGTCAGCGGCAAGCCCGGTGGATTCACGCCCAGGAAGAAGTACACGCCGGGCACGCGCTCCTGGTAGCGGGCAAAGTCCTCCGCTCCGGTCCAGGGCAGGGGCTCCTCGAGCTTGTCGGCGCCGGCAACACGTTCGAGTGTCGGTCGGACCCGTCGCGTCCAGTCCGGGTCGTTCCAGGTCACCGGGTTGCCACGGCGGATCTCGACGTCGGCCGTGGCACCGAAGCTCGCGGCGATGCCCTCGGCCGTGCTCTTCACCTTCGTGTGAAGGCCTTCGCGCACCTCGGGGCCCAGCGCGCGGATCGTACCGAGCAGCTCGACTTCCTCGGGGATGATGTTGTTGCGCACGCCACCGTGGATCGCGCCAAAGGACACGATGCCCGGGATGCGCGTGTCGACCCGCCGGGCGGGAATGGCCTGGAGCGCGAGCACGATGCGCGAGGCGACGGCGATCGGATCGACACCGTCCCACGGATAGGCCGCGTGGGTCTGGCTGCCGCGCACGGTGATCGTCATGCGGTCGGAGCTGGCCATCGCGCCGCCCGCCCGCAGCCCGATCACACCGAAGTCCTGACGCGACGTCACGTGCAGGCCGAAGATCACGTCCGGGGTCGGATCGTCGAAGACGCCCTCTTCGAGCATCAGGCCGGCACCGCCCTTCTCGCCGGGGGGTGCGCCTTCCTCGGCGGGCTGGAAGATGAAGAGCACCGTGCCCGGGAAGCGGCCGCGCAAACCCGTGAGTACTTCGGCGACGCCCATCAGGATCGCGGTGTGGGCATCGTGTCCGCACGCGTGCATGACACCGACCTCGCGACCGCGAAAGGTCGCGCGCACCTTCGAGGCGAAGGGCAGGCCAGTTGCCTCGGTGACGGGCAGCGCATCCATGTCGGCACGCAGCGCTACCACCGGCCCTTCCCCGCTGCCGCGCAGCACGCCGACCACGCCCGTGTGGGCGATCTCGGTGCGCACTTCGAGGCCGAGGGCGCGCAGGTGTTCGGCGACCTTGCCGGCCGTGCGCACCTCGCGGTTCGAGAGTTCCGGGTGCTGGTGGAAGTCGCGGCGCCAGGCGACCACGCGCTCTTC